>JAITRG010000141.1 GCA_031288515.1 Tannerellaceae bacterium | reverse complement strand
TATCTCAACGCATGGTCTCCGATAAACTGTCGTCCACATTTCCTGCACAAATAATTTTGCGTCCCATACGATTTCCTGCCGTTCCTTTTTATCTTTGTGCTTTGGCAATCGGGACAATGAAGGGTTATTGTTATTTACATTTACAAAAATACCAATTCATCTCCTGATTGCCAAATATTTACTGTAGCATACTTTTTACATCACCACCAAATTAACAATACCAATTATTTTACTTCAACACTTTACCTGATCTGTAAATCAAATATCTGCGGATTTAAGGGAATATCAGAATATAATTGCCAACCGTCATTTGCTTTTAGCTGTTCATAGAGGCTAAAAATTCCATATTATCGTACGTTTGTTCCATACGTTTCTTTACAAACTCCATAGCTTCAATAGAATTCATATCGGATAAGTACTTACGTAATATCCACATACGGTTGACGGTTGCGTCATCTTGCAACAGGTCGTCGCGGCGGGTGCTTGAGGCGATAATATCCACAGCCGGATAAATACGTTTGTTAGACAATTTTCTATCCAATTGCAATTCCATATTGCCCGTACCTTTAAATTCTTCGAAGATAACGTCATCCATTTTGGAGCCGGTTTCCGTAAGCGCCGTTGCCAATATGGTAAGGCTTCCTCCATTTTCAATGTTACGTGCGGCGCCGAAGAAGCGTTTGGGCTTTTGTAAGGCATTCGCATCCACGCCGCCCGACAATACTTTGCCGGACGCCGGCTGAACGGTATTATAAGCGCGGGCCAACCGGGTAATAGAGTCTAACAGAATCACCACGTCGTGCCCACATTCTACCATACGTTTTGCTTTGTTCAATACAATCTCGGCTATTTTAACATGGCGTTCGGCCGGTTCGTCAAAAGTAGAAGCGATTACTTCCGCGTCTACGCTGCGAGCCATATCGGTAACTTCTTCAGGGCGTTCGTCAATCAGGAGGACAATCATATATACTTCCGGATGATTCGCCGCAATAGCGTTAGCGATATCTTTCAATAACATCGTTTTACCCGTTTTAGGCTGAGCGACAATCAGGCCGCGTTGTCCTTTACCGATAGGAGAGAAGAGGTCTACTACCCGGACGGAAATAGCGTCATGCACCTTCGGCGCCCTGCGGGCCGTCAGCATAAACTTCTCGTCTGGGAAAAGCGGCGTCAGGTGATCAAAAGGAACCCTGTCGCGCACCTCTTCCGGGGTACGGCCATTAATCTTGTCTACTTTTACTAACGGGAAGTATTTTTCTCCTTCTTTGGGAGGACGGATAGGGCCTTCTACAACGTCTCCGGTACGTAATCCGAATAGTTTGATTTGCGATTGCGATACATAAATATCATCAGGGGAAGTCAGGTAGTTGTAATCCGACGAACGAAGGAAACCGTATCCGTCCTGCATAATTTCCAGTACGCCTGCCCCGATTAATATACCGTCAAATTCATATTGTTTTTCTTGTGGAGCGGAGGGCGCCGCATTATTCGTTGTTTGTTGATGCGGATTTACCTGCTTTACGTTCTTATTCTCCGGTTCCTTTTGTTCTTTCTGCGCTTTTTTAGTTTCAGGCTTCGAGGAAGGGGGACTTAATGGGAAAAGCTGGTCGAGTAACGAATTAGCGCTCGGATGTTTAAAGACAATCCGCTTTTTTTCCTCTGTTGAAGCAGTAGCAGGTTCGGACGTTTCTTCCGTTTTATTATCCGGGGTTACTTCCGGCGTTTCGGGGTAGGTATCTTCCTCGTCATATTCGGCAACCACGGGAGGCAATAAAGGTTTTTCCACCTTTTTCACCTTTTGTTCTTCCGGTGTTGTAAGAGTATTTTTAGGAAGTTCATTCTGCGAAGGCAACGAAGGCGGCAAAGGCATTTTTGATACGACCGCCTCTTCGTTCTGGGAAGGAGCTATAATAGCTGCCGCCGTCTTTTCGTTTTTGTTGATACGGGTACGCTTTTTACGTTCGGGTTGTTCCTGTCTATTCTCAACAGGAGGAGCGGCCTCTTTTTTCACTTCTACCGGTTCTTCTTTTGGCGTCTCCACCGGCTTTGGCATAGTTTTTTTAACTGCTTTCGCAGCAGGGTCTCCTTCCGTTGTTTCTTTAGGAGCAGTAGCTGTTGTTTCTTTAGGAGCAGTAGCTTTGGGCGTCTTTTTTGCTTTCGTATGAGTTTCCATTTTTTTCTTCGCTTCTTTCTCCTGCGCTTTCTTCGCTTCCTTTTCCTTTGCTTTCTCTACTTGAATACCTGCTATGGAAATAGCCTGCTCATCAAGTATTCTATAAACAAGTTCTTCTTTCTTGAAAGACGTAACTTTTTTTATCCCTAACTCACCCGCTATATTCTGTAATTCGGGCAGTAGTTTCTCATTTAGCTCTAAAATGTTATATTTTTGCATATTAAGAAAATGTGTAAATCTTATTGACGATCTATTATAGTATAGCTACCATAAGTATACAATACGGCTGATATATCTTAAATTTATTGATTAAATAATTGCTTCATGTAAAAAAAACCGGATTGTTTAACTAATTTGAATGATTAGTAACATATCTGCGGAGTAATTCGTTGCAAAGGTATAATATTTTTGAAAACATCATCGTTTTTTTTCGAGAAAATTTACTGTTAAAACAGAAGTTGTCGTTTTATCAATCCGAAAACGATTGTCCGCCCGTTCGCCAATGATCCACAGGATGTTTTCTCCGCTACAAAGAAGCCAGGTTTGTTCCTTATCCGGCAGGCTGTATTTATGGTCTGAGAAGTAATCGCTCAGTTTCTTACGGCCGGCCATTCCAAAAGGGACAAACCAGTTGCCCGGTTGCCAGGTGCGTATCGTAAGCGGGAAACGTAGCTTATCATAGTCAAAATAAGCGACGTTTTTGTCCTTTCTCAAATGAAACGTTTGGTCTAATACGGTTTTTTCCCAAGACAGTTGCACGGGAGCCAGGCATTCCCCCTGTTCTTCTCTTAATATATAGGTATCAGGTTCCGCCTTTTCAAGAGGCGTTATGATAAGGTACGCCCTGTCTTTTATCAACCTGTGGGTAGGGGAGAGGAATAGTTTACCCGGTTCCTTATCTAAGGATAAAAAAATACGTTCAGCTACCAGGCGGGTAAAATGAAAGGGAGCAAGCAGTTCGTACAAGATTGTTTCGGGTGCAGGATAAGCGAGCAATTCTGTAATGGAAAGCCGGTTGCCGTCTTTCAAAATATCAATCCGCGCTTTTTCTATTACCGACCGGTAGATCGTTTCCACCGAAGAAAGATGTGCGCTTGTACGCGCTATGGCTTCTTTTACGGAAGGGTTGATCGTTTCAAGCAAAGGAATTACGTTAAGCCGGATAAAATTACGCACATATTCATCCGAAAGATTTGTACTGTCGGTCACAAATGGGAGTTGTTGTTCTTTCAGCCAGCATAGAATATCTTCTTTTCCGACAGATAACAAGGGACGGACGATATAACCATTCTTGGGACGCATCCCCCTGACGCCCTTTATACCTGTTCCCCGCGCCAGGTTTATCAGCAATGTTTCTACGTTATCATCTCTGTGGTGGGCTACGGCAATGGCTTGCGCATCGAAATATACGCGCATTTCTTCAAAACGGTTGTAGCGTAATTCGCGGGCGGCCATTTCTATAGAGATATGTTTCTCCCGGGCATATTGGCGGGTATCGAAACCTGCCTTATGGAAAGGCACGCCTAATTTTCCGGCAAAATTTCCGGCAAACGCTTCATCCCTGTCTGATTCTTCGCCCCGCAAATGAAAATTGCAATGGACGGCAATACAGGCATATCCCAACCGCGCCAGCACAGCCAATAAAGCAACCGAATCGGCTCCCCCGCTTAATCCTACCAGCACCGGTTTGTCTTTCGAAAACAGGTTGTGCTTATTAATATATGTACGTATAACGTCAATCATAAAGCAAAAGTACGATAAAATCAGTTCATGCTGAAGAATAACCTGGTTTGTTCGTTTAGAATTACGGATGAGATTGTATATTTACGCCGGCGCATAAAAAGAAACGAATGGAACAAGCGAAGACACAGAACAACAATAGCGGATTTGGCGTAGCCCCGGTTTATTTTACAGCTATATCTACCATATTAGGAGCCGTTTTATTTCTGCGATTTGGCTATGCGGCAGGAACCTTAGGCTTTTGGGGAACAATCGGTATTATTTTTCTGGGGCACTTAATTACCATACCTACGGCATTGGCCATATCCGAAATAGCCACGAATACCCGCGTAGAAGGAGGGGGCGAATATTTTATTATCTCCCGTTCGTTTGGCCTGAAAATCGGTTCTACAATCGGTATTACGCTTTATTTTTCGCAGATTATCAGCGTAGCTTTTTATACGATTGCCTTTACAGAAGCTTTTGCGCCGTTTTTCGACTGGTTTGCCGAGCGGTATGGTTTTATGCTTCCCCGGCAGGCGGTAAGCGTACCGACCTTATTTATATTGAGCTTACTTATCTTAGGCAAAGGAGCTGATTCGGGGATAAAGATGCTTTATGCGGTCAATATTATTCTATTTCTGGCTTTACTGCTCTTTTTTGCAGGTAATCCGATTGAGCCGGAAGTAGGCGGCGATTTAACAAGAATACCCGGTAATAATTTCGGCTTCTTCAATAAAGAGAATTTTTTTATCCTGTTTGCTATCTGTTTCCCTGCATTTACCGGTATGACTGCCGGCGTGGGATTGAGCGGCGATTTAAAAAATCCCGGAAAATCCATTCCGTTAGGAACGATGGGAGGGACGGTAACGGGATTACTGGTCTATATATTAGTTGTCTGGAAACTATCGGTTTCCGCTTCACAGGCCGATTTGCTCGAAGACCAATTGATTATGTCGCGGATTGCCGTTTATGGGTTTATCGTGATACCGTTTGGCCTTGCCGCCTGTACTTCTTCGTCGGCATTAGGCTCTATCCTTGTTGCGCCACGTACCTTACAGGCTTTGGCGAACGACGGAAGTTTTCCTTTTGCCCGTATAAACCATTTTCTGGCGAAAGGAAAAGGGAAGAACAACGAGCCTTATAATGCCACACTCGCTTCCTTCTTTGTAGCCCTTTTCTTTGTTTTGTCAGGCAGTATCGATACGGTAGCCGGGATTATCTCCATGTTTTTCCTTATTACTTATGGTTCGCTGTGCCTGATATCATTTCTTAATCATTTCGGTTCGCCGCCGTCTTACCGCCCGCGCTTTAAGTCAAAGTGGTATTTCTCTTTAGGCGGGTTTATCCTTTCGGTATGGGTGATGTTTATGATCAATCCGTTTTATACGGTATTGTCTTACGCTGTTCTGGTAATTATCTATCTGATTATAGAGCATTATAATAAAGACGAAAAAGGGCTTGTAGATATCTTCGAGGGTTCGCTTTTCCAACTGAACAGGCGGCTGCGGGTGTTTATGCAGAAACATCAGTCCATGCTGGAGAACGAAGAGTGGCGCCCTTCCGCTATCTGTATTTCCCCTAATTCTTTTGAAAGAGACAAAGCGCTCGAACTCATGAAATGGATTAGCCATCTGCATGGCTTCGGCACCTATTTTCATTTTATCGAAGGATATTACAGCAAGCAAACATATAAAGAGTCGCGTGACGTGTTGCGCCTGCTAATCGAAAGCCAGAAAGAACACGGAGGAGCGCTTTATATTGATACCATGATCTCGCCGTCGTATACTTCCGCCATAGCGCAGGTAATACAAACGCCTTCTATTTCCGGCATGGAAAATAATATGGTTGTCTTTGAATTTGATAAAAACCATCCGGATGAATTAGAAAGAATATTGGATAACATCAATCTGGTACGGGCAGGTAATTTTGATATCTGTATCTTTGCCGGATCAACTTATCCTATCCGCAATAAAAACGGTATCCACGTCTGGATAAGGGAAACGGATGAAAAGAATACCAATCTCATGATTCTATTAGGATATATCATTATGGCGCACCCCGACTGGCGCAAAGGCCGGATAAAAATATTTATCACCAGCACGAGAGGGGAAAAAGAAGTCGTAAAGGAAGATTTACAGGAACGGATTGCCGGAGGGCGGTTGCCTATTACGTTGGCAAACATTGAAATCGTAATGCTTTCCGAAGGACAGACGGTAAGCGACGCCGTTGTTACGCATTCCAAGTATGCCGGGCTAACGCTTATCGGTTTTCGTGAAGAGATTATCAAGCATGATGCGATGAGTTTCTTTACCGACTTCAATGAAATAGGCGACATTTTGTTTGTAAATGCCGCCCAATCAAAATTAATTAATTAAATCGCTATGAAAATTTATTCGTCTACGCCTGCCAATTCCGGGTCGATCATAATACGGCCACAGTATTCGCAAACGATAATCTTTTTACGGAGTTTGATATCCATTTGTTTCTGGGGAGGGATTTTATTGAAGCAACCGCCGCAGGCGTCGCGCTGAATGTAAACTACGGCCAAGCCATTGCGCGCGCCCTTACGGATACGTTTAAAAGCGGTAAGCAAACGGGGTTCGATGTTCGATTCAAGCTTCTTTGCCTTTTCGCGAAGCTTTTCTTCCTCCTGTTTAGTTTCGGATACGATTTCTTCCAGTTCGTTACGTTTCTGGGCTAAGTCGGCTTTCCGTCCTTCCAATATATCGTTCAGGCCGGAGATTTCGGCTTTCTTCGTTGCTATCAGTTCGGTAAATTCACGAATCTTCTTTTCGGAAAACTCTATTTCCAATCCTTGAAACTCTATTTCTTTGGTAAGGTTGTCAAATTCGCGGTTGTTACGCACGTTTTCCAACTGGCCCCTGTATTTCTCTATCAATGCAGTAGAGTCGACGATTTTATTTTTTTGTTCTACAACGGAAACCTCATATTCTTTTATTTCGGATTGATAGTTGTGGAGGCGTGTTTCTAAACCTGCAATCTCGTCTTCGAGGTCTTGAACTTCTAAAGGGAGCTCGCCGCGAAGTGTTTTAATTTTATCTATTTCAGTCACCAAAGTCTGAAGTTCATACAGTGCAGACAACTTTTCTTCAACTGTATATTCTTTTTCAGCCGATGTTTTCTTTGCCATTCTATAAATATTTTACCGGGTTCAAATTAACGTTTGAAAAATGCAATGCAAAGGTAGGGAATTTTTTCGATATAATAGTATAAAAGATATTTTTTGTACATACTTCAGACTCATAATGGCCGATTACAGCCAGGAGGATATTATTTTCCACATCATAGAAATCATTGTATTTTGCTTCGCCCGTAATAAATACATCGGCGCCGGAGGCTATGGCTTCGGGTATCAGGAAAGCGCCGTTACCGCCGCAGACAGCCACTTTGCGGACAGGCTTGCCGGTAAAAGCCGAATGTTTTACGCATGCTACGTTAAATATCTCTTTTATCCGCAGGAGGAAGCCATACGCATCTTCGCTTTCCGGGAGTTCGCCTGCAATCCCCGAACCGGCCATATTCCACTCATTGTCTAAAGGATAAAAATCAAAAGCGGGCTCTTCGTATGGATGGACAGACAACAATGCCCGGGTGACAGCGCTTTTGCGGTAGGCGGGAATGATCGTTTCGATACGTTCTTCCCGTTCGGTATGCAATTCGCCTGCTTTACCAACGAATGGTTTACTCTTCTCGCCGGCGCGGAAAGTACCTTCCCCTTTCAGGTTGAAACTGCACGAATCGTAATGGCCGATATGCCCGGCGCCGGCATTGAACAGTACGTTTCTCACCGTCCCGGCATAGGCTTCCGGAACGAAAGTAACCATTTTCAGCAATGTATTCTTCTGCGGGCTGAGGATACGGATGTTCTGCAAACCAATCAACCCGGCTATACGGAAGTTTACGCCTCCCGATACATTATCCAGGTTCGTATGCGCAGCATAAATAACAAGATTATGCTTGCAGGCTTTCATAATGCAGCGTTCCACATCGCTACGCCCTGTCAGCGACTTAAAAGGTTTGAAAGCCAACGGATGGTGGGAAATAATCAGGTTATAATCCATCTGTATGGCTTCATCGATGACCGCCTCGGTAACGTCGAGGCACAGCAGAGCGCCTGTGACGAGCTGATTAACATCTCCCACCTGAACGCCCGCATTGTCGAACCCTTCCTGAAGCGAAAGCGGCGCATACTTCTCTATTTCACTGATTATATCCCTAACTTTCAGCATACGGGCGGTATGTTTACGGCAATCCGAAGTTCATCCAACTGTGCCTGGGCTATTGCCGAAGGAGCGTCGAGCATGACGTCGCGCCCGGAATTGTTTTTCGGGAAAGCAATACAATCGCGGATGGAGTCGAGGCCGGCGAAAAGGGATACCCAACGGTCGAGCCCGTAGGCGATTCCTCCATGAGGGGGAGCTCCGTACTTGAAAGCATTCATCAGGAACCCGAATTGAGCTTCGGCTTGTTCGGCGGCGAAGCCTAACAGTCTGAACATTTTTTGCTGGAGTTCGTTGTCGTGGATACGGATAGAGCCGCCGCCTACTTCCACGCCGTTGACAACCATATCATAGGCATTGGCGCGAACGTCTCCCGGATTACTGTCTAACAGATGAATATCTTCCGGTTTGGGAGAGGTGAACGGGTGGTGCATGGCATAGTAACGCCGGTCTTCCTCGCTCCATTCGAGCAATGGGAAGTCTACTACCCAGAGACAGACGAATTTATTCTTATCGCGAAGCCCTAACTGGCTACCCATCTCCAAGCGTAATTCACAGAGTTGTTTGCGCGTTTTCGTCACGTCGTCGCCCGAAAGAATCAGTATCAAATCGCCCGGTTCGGCGCCAAAGGCTTTCTTCATTTCCTGCAGGGTTTCCTGCGTATAGAACTTATCGACGCTTGACTTTATTCCGTCTTCTTCCACACGAGCGTACACCATCCCTTTGGCGCCGATTTGAGGGCGTTTAACGAAGTCGGTCAAAGCATCCAACTGTTTACGGGTATAAGAGGCGGCGCCTTTTGCGCAAATACCGCCTACGTAAGCGGCGTTGTCGAAGACGGAAAAACCATGTCCTTTCAGTACATCGTCTAATTCGACGAAGCGCATGTCGAAACGAAGGTCGGGTTTGTCCGAACCATAGTATTTCATAGCGTCGTTCCACGATATGCGCCGGAAAGGTTCGTTTATTTCCACGCCGCGAATCGTTTTAAACAGATACTTGGACAGACCTTCAAACATAGTAAGGATATCATCCTGCTCTACGAAGCTCATTTCACAGTCTATCTGGGTAAACTCGGGCTGCCGGTCGGCGCGAAGGTCTTCGTCGCGGAAACATTTTACGATCTGGAAATAGCGGTCGAAGCCTGATACCATCAGTAATTGTTTAAGCGTTTGCGGAGACTGGGGCAAGGCATAAAACTGTCCCGGATTCATACGCGAAGGAACCACAAAGTCTCTCGCGCCTTCGGGCGTAGAGCTTACAAGCACAGGCGTTTCTACTTCTATAAACTGCTGGCTGTCCATATAACGACGCACTTCGATTGTCATTTTATGGCGTAGCTCCAAGTTAGACCGTACCACATTCCTCCGGAGGTCCAGATAACGGTATTTCATGCGGAGATCATCGCCTCCATCGGTCTCGTCTTCAATGGTAAACGGAGGAGTGGCGGCAGCATTCAGTATCGTTAATTCCGATACAATCAGCTCAATTTCGCCGGTCGGGATATGCAGGTTTTTATTGGAGCGTTCTTTTACTGTGCCTGTTGCCTGCACAACATATTCACGCCCCAGCTTATTCGCCCTTTCACACAAAGAGGCGTCTACATCCTGGTTGAATACCAATTGGGTGACGCCATAGCGGTCGCGAAGGTCTACAAATGCCATTCCCCCCATTTTACGGGTTTTCTGCACCCAGCCGGCCAACGTTACCAGTTGATTTACATCGGAGGCGCGCAGTTCGCCACAAGTCTTCGTTCTATACATATATTATATTGAATAAATAAGTTTATAATCCATGGAATTTACCGCTGCGAATTTACGTAAAAAATATGATACCTTTTTACTTAATCTTACTCGGGCTGACGCCAAATTGTTTTTTAAAGCTTGTACTGAAATACTTTGCGTCCGAAAACCCCGTGATGGCAGAGACTTCGGCAACGGTATGTTTCCGCAACGCGAGCAGTCCTTTGGCTTTTTTAAGGCGGATGATACGGATAAAATCGTTAGGTCCCTGGTCGGTTAATGTCTTTATTTTATTGTAGACAGAGGTGCGGCTCATGCCGATAGCCCGGCAAAACTCATTGATTGAAAACTCAGGGTTCGACAGTTCGTTTTCGATCACTTCTACCGCTTTGTCTAAAAATTCCTTATCAAGGGAACTTGTATAACCCACCTCGTCGAGCGCGGCGTCCGAAGCGAGAATCATACGCCTGAATTTCTCCCGGTTTTGCAGGATGTTGCGGATGCGGGCTTCCAGTACCGTTATATCAAAGGGTTTGACAATATAATCGTCTGCCCCGCTTTCCAGTCCCAGGATGATGTTTTCTTTCTCGTTCAAGGCTGTCAGGAAAATGACAGGGATGTGGCTGGTCTCCATCGACGATTTTAATTTACCGCACATACTGTCTCCCCGAAGATCGGGCAATACTATTTCGGAAATAATAATATCGGGATTAATATCTTTTACCCGTTCAAGCGCCTCTTTGGCATGCGTAATACCGATAACCGAATATTTTTCCGAAAGGTTATCGTGCAAATACTCCTGAGCGCCCTTATTATTATCGACGACAAGAATAACCGGTTTTTCCTCTTTACCGGCTGAAAACGGAGTTTGTACGGAAGAAGGCGGAAGGCTACCGGAGGCTTCCCTGCCGGCGGGGATATTCATCAGAGAAGACAACTCATCCATATTTTCCAATATACCGGACAATTTTTTTTGCTTTTATCAGACAATTCTTTTTGCCTGCCTAATTCTTGTAAAGAGGCATTAATACTGCTGATTATAATCTGAATGTCATCTTTCCGAAACATCGTCAATTACTCCGGGTTAATGTAAATCTGTAACAAATATACTTCTACTTTAACACATTAAAAAGGGAAAATACGACGAATACAAGGCTGGGAGGAAAAAAGGGAGGAGGAAGGGAAGCCGGGCCGTTTTACAATATGCTACCGTTAAGGCTTATTGGCTGACAGATTTTAAGGAATTTGCGTTTTCAGCTAACGGGTATTTTGTACGGACAGAGGGAATCAGCGGGCGTTTTCGATTGTTTTCGTAATCAAATGAGTCTTTAGTGACTGTTTTGCGGGAGGGTTTCGGAAAAACAGTACGGAGTCTTGAGGAAAGGATTATAGCGCTTTTGCAAAGGCATTGAGACGTCTTTACAAAAGCAGTATGATGGTCTGGCGAAGACATTATAATAAAAAACCGGAAGGCCCGGAAACGCCCGGAAACGCGGCTTTCGAAGGCTCGGAACGGCGCTTCAACAACTGTTTTTACCCGCTGTTTTTATCGAGCAAACAGATAGCAAACGGCTGTTTTTTGCTTTGTTTTATACATCCACATGATTGATTGGCGCGCATATAGCGTATATTATCTTTCTTTTTATATCATTTTGTCAAAAGGCAAACGCCAAATGCAGCGCGTTTTCGGGGGTTATCCCGGATTGGCGTACAAACAGGCGAAACAGGGAAGGGGTAAAATGACAGAATGACAAAATAGCAAAATGACAGAAGCCGCTGGTTGTAATTATCTTCTTTTTCCCGCTTTCTTTCATCTGTTATTGATTACTATTAACTTGTTTTTACAAGATAAAGAGGGCGTAAATGAAATTAGTTTTCTACTTTTGGAAAATTTTGAAAATAAAATGAATCACTAATCATGGAAGACAACATTTTTAAATTAAACATCGACCAGTTAAAAGAAATTGCGGAAGCATTGCAAAGTAGGGTAGGGGAAGGCCTTAGTAAAGAAAATCAGGAAGTACAATGCATACCGACATTTATCAGCCCTAAAGCCGGAGCGGAAGGGAAATCGCTTGTCCTGGACTTAGGCGGTACGAATTACAGAGTAGCGACGGTGGATTTTTCAAAAGGTAAAACGGCGATCCGGCCGGAAAATGGTTGGAAAAAGGACCTCTCAATTATGAAAAAGCCTGAATTTACAGAAGAACTTCTTTATAAAGAACAAGCCGATCCGATTATGGAAATAAAGCTTGACGAGCCAATGCCTATCGGTTATTGTTTCTCTTATCCTGCCGAATCTTTGCCAAATGGCGATGCTACATTACTTCGTTGGACAAAAGGCGTAAATATCCCTGAAATGATAGGTAAACCAATCGGAGAATCCTTAGTTAACTATCTGAATGATAAAGCGGGGAAAAAGCAGTTTACAAAAGCAAATGTTATCAATGATACGGTAGCCAGCCTTTTTGCCGGCCTTACCCGTACGGATTATGATGCATATATTGGCCTTATTGTAGGTACCGGGACCAATATGGCTACGTTTATTAATGCCGGCAAAATAACAAAACTGGAAGGAAAGGAGAATTTCCCCGGTTTATTACCCGTTAATTTGGAATCGGGAAACTTTGACCCTCCCCATCTGACGGATATTGACGCAGTAGTTGATGCAAGTTCAGGCGCTTTCGGAACGCAACGTTTTGAGAAAGCTGTATCCGGAATGTATCTGGGCGAAATACTTAAAGCGGTGTTCCCCTTTGACGAGTTTGAAGAAAAGTTTGACGCCCAGAAGTTGACTAATATAATGGGCTACCCTGATATTCACAAAGAAAAATATGTATGTGTCGCCCGTTGGATTTACGAAAGGTCTGCTAAACTGGTAGCTGCGTCATTAGCCGGCCTCGTTTTGGTAATGAAGTCACATAATGAGTCTATCAAACGAATCCGCCTGATAGCAGAAGGCAGCTTATTCTGGAGCGAAGACCGTAAAGGTGTAGACTATAAGGATATCGTTATCGTAGAATTGCATAAATTATTAGGAAGTTTCGGATACAAAGATATAAAAGTAGACATTCATCACGTGGATAATGCTAATCTGATAGGTTCGGCCATTGCTGCATTATCATAGTAGATGACGGAAGATAAACTTATACTGGTACTTTCCGAACACCGGATCTTTGGATGGAAACTTCATGTTTATTCAGCTAAACTAACAGAAAATGGGAGTTTACAGATATTAGGTACTCCTACTGCCAGGCAGGAAGAAGTAAGCGGCGCGCCGAAAGAAATAGTGCAAATGATAGCGCGGGCAATGGAAATATCTGATCAGGCGTTGATGAAAGCTTATTCTAAAAAGAAGACAATCAGCGATTTTGAGAAAGAGATTACCGAAGATATGCTTGAGCGGTATATACGCCCGCGCATACAAATAGCCAATAGTAAGATTATAGGATTAGCCCCAAAAACAACTATACAGATGTTTCTTCGCGAAGAATTAAAAAGTAATATTCTTTACGAACGAAATCGGTTGTATATTCTTCCAACATCAACCGAATGCCTATTCAATTTCGTGAAAGACGAAAACGGGTTGAGATATTTTATTTCTCTCACGAATAACGGACGGGAAATCTCTTTGCAAACCAAACCTGCCGTCGTTATTTCGGAAAAGCCGGCTATCGCTTTAATCGGAAATGAAATACATTTCGTTGAAAATATAGAATCGAAGAAATTGACGCCCTTTTTTACGAAAGAATCCGTCGTTGTTCCTGCCCGGTCTGAAAACGTATATTTGAAGAATTTTGTATTGAAAACAATCCTGGAATATAAAGTGAAGATACAAGGTATTCCAATGAAAGAATTAAATCCGGTTAAAAAAGCTTTCCTCTCGCTTGAACAGGATTTTAATCAGGAATTAGTACTGTTATTGTCTTTTCAATATGATAATAAACGAATGTTTCCGGATAATAAACGAAAAAAAATAGTGCAGTTGGAGGATATAAATGGAAATCCGGGAATAAGCTGGTATGACAGGGATTTTAAATGGGAGTCCGAATTAATGAACCTGTTGAAGAAAGAAGGCCTTACGGCAAAAGGAAGCAATCACTTTTATCCTTCGAAAAGCCATAATTCTTATGGATTAATAGAATGGCTGAATAGGCATGAGCCGATTATAAAACAATATTTTATATTAAACCAATGCCTGAGTCAAAACTATTTTACCGGTCAGTTAGAGATACAATCCGGATTAGATGATAAAATTGACTGGTTCGAATTAAATATCAGCGTAATTATAGGTAATCTTAAGATACCGTTCAAACGTTTCAGAAAACATATACTTGCCGGAAATAAGGAGTTTCTCTTACCGGATAAAACGGTAGTTATCCTTCCGGACGAATGGTTTGAAAAGTATCGGGAATTATTCATGTTTGGAAGCGAAGATGAAACAGGTTTTCGTATTAAGAAAATACATACTTCCATAATAGAGCATGTATTAGATGATCAAATATTTAAAAAGCAAGAGTATAAACTACAAGCGCCGCCTGAAAAACCGCTTATCCCGGCACATACAAAAGCGGAATTAAGGCCGTATCAGAAGGAAGGTTTTTACTGGCTTGCCCACTTGTATGAAAATAATCTGGGAGGTTGTTTGGCTGATGATATGGGGCTTGGCAAAACATTGCAGACAATTACGCTTATTCAATATATTTATGAAAACTCGGAACGCAAACAAAAGGCAGGCTCCTGCGAGCAGTTGTCGTTATTTGATTCTGCGCCTTCATCACTTCCGGCTACTTTGGTAGTAGCGCCTACTTCATTATTACATAATTGGAAAAATGAATTGAGACGTTTTGCTCCCGAACTTACTATTTTTGTTTATGCAGGATATGAAAGGCAGCGCATCAAAGATATTAACACGATATTCAATAATTATCAGGTCGTTATAACTTCTTACGGTATTATGCGAAACGATATTGACTATTTTCGTGAGTATACTTTTACTATGATAATATTAGACGAAAGCCAATACATAAAGAATAGCGAATCGTTAGCGTACCAATCGGCCAATCAGCTCATTTCAGCACATAAACTTGTTCTGACCGGAACGCCTATTGAAAATTCGCTTGAAGACTTATGGTCGCAGTTTAATTTTATCAATGAAGGATTATTAGGAAATTTATCCTCTTTTAAAAAGGATTTTATCCAGCCGATAATAAAAGAGAAGAATGAAGGACGGGAACGAATGCTCAAAAGGTTGATATCTCCCTTTTTACTGAGGCGTACGAAAGAAGAAGTGACGCCTGAATTACCTCCCTTACTGCAAGAGACTATCTATTGCGATATGATCGATAAACAAAGAGATATTTACGAAACCGAGAAAAATAGAATTCGTAACACATTGATTGAAGCCAAAGAACATCCCGAACGGCCTAAAAATACATTCATCGCATTGCAAGGATTGAATAAATTACGGCAATTATCATGCCACCCGAAACTGATTGATCAATCGTATGAAGGAGAATCCGGTAAGTTTGAGCAGATAATTATGTCTTTTGAAAATCTAAAGGCGAGCCGGCATAAAGTGTTGATATTTTCTTCTTATGTGCGGCATTTGGAATTATTAGCCGAAAAGTTTGACGGGGAAGGCTGGCCGTATGCTATGCTTACCGGTGAAACGCAGAAAAGAGAAGAAGAAATAAACCGGTTTATCAGCAATAATGATATTTATTGCTTCTTTATTTCTCTGAAAGCCGGGTCTACAGGCTTGAACCTGACGGCTGCCGACTATGTTTTTATTATCGATCCCTGGTGGAATCCTGCAGCAGAAATGCAGGCGTTAAGCCGCGCGCACCGTATCGGGCAAGATAAACCGGTAATAGCATACCGTTTTGTCTCCAGCGAAACGATTGAAGAAAAAATTATCCATTTACAGGAATCTAAAACAGCTCTTTCCGAAACATTTATTAATACGAATAATCCTTTTGCCACGATGGAATGGCAAGAAATAGAAAAACTGTTCGATTAGCAACAAGGTTTTTTATGGAATTTGAGCATACAGGAAAAAGACTGTAATAAAATTCGATAATGACGATTATGTTCAATAGAAACCGGAGGAGTTAATTTTCCCAAACTATTTGACTACTCTAACTCCTTTGATTACTTTTGACTGCTAAAAACAGTAATATGGCAGACGATAAAAAGATTATTTTCTCTATGGTGGGTGTAAGTAAAACATTTCCACCTCAGAAACAAGTGTTAAAAAATATTTACCTGTCTTTCTTTTATGGAGCTAAAATCGGAATTATCGGTTTAAACGGATCAGGTAAATCTACTTTGTTAAAGATTATTGCCGGTATTGAAAAAGAATATCTGGGCGAAGTGGTTTTCTCTCCGGGATATTCTGTCGGTTATCTTGATCAAGATCCGCAATTGGAAGCCGGTAAGACTGTCAGGGAAATCGTAGAGGAAGGCGTACGGGAAATCGTCGGCATATTGAAAGAATATGAAGACGTAAACGAACAATTCGGCGACCCGGAAGTATTGGACGATCCGGAGAAAATGGATAAACTAATCGCTCGTCAGGCCGAATTGCAGGATAAAATAGATGCAACGGACGCCTGGAACCTCGACAGCCGGCTGGAACGCGCCATGGATGCGCTTCGCCTCCCGCCCGAAAACCGGTTGGTTGAAACATTATCCGGCGGAGAACGCCGCCGGGTAGCTTTATGCCGGCTACTGCTCCAGCAACCGGACGTCTTATTATTAGACGAGCCGACCAACCACTTGGACGCCGAGTCTATCGATTGGCTGGAACAGTATCTGCAACAATATGCCGGTACGGTTATCTGTATTACGCACGACCGTTATTTCCTTGACCATGTGGCCGGCTGGATTCTTGAATTAGACCGTGGCGAAGGCATCCCCTGGAAAGGAAATTATTCTTCATGGCTCGACCAGAAGACCAAACGCATGGCGAAGGAAGAAAAGCAGATAAGTAAACGAAGAAAGACATTAGAGCGTGAATTGGAATGGATTAATATGGCGCCCAAAGCCCGCCAGGCGAAAGGAAAAGCCCGTTTGAATTCGTATGAAAAGCTGTTGAATGAAGACCAGAAAGAACGCGAAGCTCAATTGGAATTGTTTATACCCAATGGCCCCCGCCTCGGAAATAAAGTAATTGAAGCGCAACAGGTAGCAAAAGCATTCGGCGACAAATTATTGTTCGACGGCCTGAACTTCACGCTTCCCCCAAATGGTATCGTGGGCGTTATAGGCCCGAACGGAGCGGGAAAGACAACGCTTTTCAAGATGATCATGGGTATGGAAACCATTGACAAAGGCACATTTGAAGTAGGTGAAACCATTAAAACGGGATATGCCGACCAAACGCATAAGGATATCGACCCGGATAAGACGGTTTACCAGGTAATCTCAGGTGGACAAGAGTTTATCCGTGTGGGCGGAAGAGAAGTAAATGCCCGCGCTTATTTGTCGAAGTTTAATTTTGCCGGAGCCGACCAGGAGAAACTTTGCCGCATACTATCCGGCGGAGAACGAAACAGGCTTCATCTGGCGCTGACGTTGAAGGCGGATGCGAATGTATTGCTGTTAGACGAACCTACGAATGATATTGATGTGAATACGTTGCGCGCCCTGGAAGAAGGATTGGAGAATTTTGCCGGTTGCGCCGTTGTTATCTCGCACGACCGCTGGTTCCTCGACCGTATCTGTACGCATATTTTATCTTTTGAAGGAAATTCAAACGTAGTTTATTTCGAAGGTTCCTATTCCGAATATGAAGAATATAAGAAGAAGCAACCCGGCTATGAAGAACCCAAACGGGTACGGTATCGTAAATTGTTGGAAAAGTAATCAAAAGGGTTAATTATAAATATAAGTATCATGAAAAGAAGAATGTTTTTACCGGCGATTATGAGTGTCGCCCTGTTTTGTTTTATCGGTGAAGCGAGTGCGCAACAGGTTATCAAACTGTTTAATGGGAAAGACCTTTCCAACTGGGATTTTATCGTGGATAAGAATGCCGTTCCTGCCGATCAGGTTTATTCGGTGAAAGACGGCGTTATCCACATTAAAGGAAACCCGTTTGGTTATATGTACACAAAGGAGAAATATGACAACTATAAGCTGCACGTAGAATGGCGCTGGCCGCAGGAAGCAACCAATAGCGGAATTTTCCTTTTAATTGAAGATGTAAAGAATCCGTTTCCTAACGGTATCGAGTGCCAGTTGGCTGCCGGAAATGCCGGCGATTTCGTTTGCCTGGGCGGTTCGGACCTGGCGGAATTTATACAACGCCCGGGCGAAAAACGCCCTGCCTTCCCCGTAGTAAAGAAAGCCAACGCCACGAGTGAAAAACCCGTTGGCGAATGGAACGAAGCCAATATCTGGGTTAAAAACGGCACAATAACCGTCTTCATCAACGGCGTTTACCAAAATACGGGAACCAACAAGGTAAAAGCCGGTCACATAGGCTTACAGAGCGAAGGAAAAGATATTCAATTCCGGAATATTCAAATCGTCAAGTAATCGATGAGTCAAAGGAGATGAAGGAGTTAAGGGGTTTTTCGTTTGTCCCCCTTAATTCCTTTATAAAAAAAACAACGATACTCCGATAACGCTGATTATAGCGCCGATGGCTTCTTTGAGGGATACTTTTTGTTTGAAAAAGAAGTATGAGGGAACAAGGATAAGTATGGGAGTTAAGGCCATTAGAGTAGAAGCAGTACCGGCTTCGGTATATTGTACGGCCATCAGGGAGAACGAAACGCCGATGAAAGGGCCAAAGAACGTTCCGCCTGTTGAAGCTCCCATCGCTTTGACGTCGTTAAGCGAACGGAACAGCCGTCTCAGGCTTTTCGTTATCAGTATGATGATAAAGAATCCTGAAGCGCCTACGATAGCCCGTATCTGAGTAGAAGCGAAAGGCGCCATAAATACGGCGACCGTATCTTGCGAATCGATTGCCAGCATATAATCTTCCATCCCTAATTTGCTGAATACAAGGCCTACGCCCTGCCCTACTCCGGCGCCTGTCCCAAAAAGAATACCCTTTAACGGTAATTTAAACTCCCACTTTTTTGTTTCGTTGCCCCTCTCCCTGTCTGCTCCTCTGCCGATAACCGAAAGGCCGATACCGGATAACGTAACGAACATGCCGAGAATAGCCATTCCCCCCATCTTTTCGCCTAAAATAAGCATGCCGGCCAATGCCGCCGACGGAGGCGCTAACGTCATAAACAACTGTCCGAAACGCGAACCAATCACTATATAAGCGTTGAAAAGGCAATAATCGCCTATTATATAACCGATAAACCCTGATATTCCCAACCAGAGCCATGCTTCCCTCCCGGCGTCGAAGGGGATGGCTTGCCCCGTAAAGATAAGGAGGGTTACGCCCAGCATAAGGATAGACAGTACCAAACGTATGAAATTAAGGGATAAAGACCCCATACGCTTTCCGGCATATTCAAAGAAAAGGGCTGTTACCGTCCATGAAACGGCTACGCCGAGCGAAATCAATTCACCGGTATACATCAGAATGGAATCTCATCGTTTGTTTGCGATAGAAAGTCGGCCCCTGCCGGAGCTATGGGCTGCAACGCATCGGCGCCGGCGCCTCCATTGATAGACGAGGTAAAGGTACGCACAGGTATATCGTCGTCTATGTTCATAAATTTGGCAAATTCGCTCTTGAAGCGCAGGCGTACATCGCCGGTAGCGCCGTTACGATGCTTGGCAATGATAATTTCGGCAAGGCCGATCAGGGAATTGCCTTTTTCATCTTCCGTTATTTTATAGTATTCGGGGCGGTGAATGAAGCATACCATGTCGGCGTCTTGCTCGATAGCTCCCGATTCGCGAAGGTCGGCCAGTTGCGGGCGTTTTCCTTCTACTCCCTGCCTGTTTTCTACCCCGCGGTTCAACTGCGAAAGCGCTATAATCGGTATATTCAGTTCTTTTGCCAGTCCTTTCAGCGAGCGGGATATCATACTTACTTCCTGCTCGCGGCTGCCGAAGTTCATTCCGCTGGCATTCATAAGCTGTAAATAGTCGATAATGATACATTTAATACCATGTTCGCGAACCAGGCGGCGGGCTTTTGTCCTTAATTCAAATACCGAGAGGCTGGGCGTGTCGTCTATATAGACAGGGGCGTCATATAAGTCGGCCAGTTTGAAATCCAATTGCTCCCATTCATAGTCTGCCAGGCGGCCGCTTTTAATCTTGTCGGCTGTAATCTCGGTAACATTTACAATCAAACGGTTTACCAACTGCACGTTACTCATTTCCAACGAAAATAAGGCAACAGGCGTATTATGGTGTACCGCCATGTTCTTTGCCATAGACAATACAAAGGCCGTCTTACCCATTGCCGGACGGGCGGCGATAATTACCAGGTCGGAATTCTGCCATCCGGAAGTTATCTTGTCCAGGGCATGAAACCCGGAATGCAGCCCGCTTAATCCTTCTTCCTGTTCGGCTGCTTTTTTAAGCAAACCAATCGCTTCTTTAATGACGGGATTAATCTGCATCACGTCTTTCTTTACATTCCGCTGGGATATTTCAAAAAGTTTTCCTTCGGCTTCCTGCATCAAATCGTCTATGTCTATCGATTCGTCGAACGCTTTGCCCTGGATACCTGCCGTAAAAGAAATCAGTTCGCGCGCCAGGTATTTTTGGGCGATGATACGGGCATGGTACTCGATATGGGCGCTACTGGCTACTATGGTGGTGAGTTGCGAAATATAAAAAGGCCCGCCGACCACGTCCAGTTCTCCCCGCTTTTTTAACTGTTCGGTAACAGTAAGCATGTCGACAGGCCTTTGCGAAACGGCCAGGTCAACAATTGCCGCGTAAATCATCTCATGGGATTTCTCGTAAAAACATTCCGGCTTAAGTATATCGCTAACGATAAAATAAGCATCTTTCTCCAGCATCAATGCGCCCAGAACGGCCTCTTCCAATTCCTTTGCCTGCGGTTGTAAACGCCCCATTTCGGGTACGACAACCGTTTTTTGCTTGCTTCTTCCTGAATTTCTTGTATCTTCTGCCATTGAACGATTCCTTTTTGAGACATCAAAGATAGTTTTTTTTAAGCAGTCAAAACAGTTAGAGGAGTTAAATAACGATGTCTCCCGTAACGGCAGACATCACGGCCGGGAAGAATGCCCCTTGGAAACGGCCATTCTCCACGCAGAAACGTCCGTGCTCCACGCAGAAACAGGCAAGTTCCGCGCAGAAACGGATGAATTCCACGCAGAAACGGGCGAATGCCGCGCAGAAACAGGCGGATTCCGCGCAGGAACGGGCGAATGCCACGCAGAAACGGGCGAATTCTGCGCAGAAACAGGCGGATTCCACGCAGGAACGGATGGATTCCACGCAGAAACGGGCGAATGCCGCGCAGAAACAGGCGGATTCCGCACAGAAACAGGCGGATTCCACGCAGGAACGGATGGATTCCGTGCAGAAACGGGCGGATTCTACGCGGCATTGACGGAAGAAGAAGAATCGCTACCTTTGTGCCGTTAGAGTAACAGCAGTGAAAAGTTTTCTTTATTCCGAAGCAACAGGTTTTGTGGAAAAAGACCATTGGTCAGCTAATTGCCTGGTAAAAGTAGAAACGCCTGCCCCGGATGATATCCGCTGTCTTATCAACGAGTTGCAAGTCTCCGAATCTTTTATATCCGATATGGAAGATACGGACGTTCCTACGCTTATCGCCAGCTTCTATGGAATGAATGTAATCAATTATCCGGAAGAATGGCCGTATGGATTTTTGCTTATTACTACTGCGTCAATCGGAATATCTATATTAGCTTTCTACATTTTCAAAAAAATAAAGTGATTTTAGTATCTTTGTGGCAAAATTTGAGAATAATGCAGGAAAAAGACGAGATTATCTTTATAAATGTCAGCGGATACGACCGTCCCGGAGTAACTGCCGCCCTTACCGGAATATTAGCAAAGAAGAACGCCGTGATCCTTGACATTGGCCAGGCCGATATCCATAGCAATTTGTCTCTTGGTATCTTGTTTCAAAGCGCCGGGAGGGATTCGGGCGATATTATGAAAGATTTACTTTTCAAAAGTTACGAATTGGGGGTAACGATTCGTTTTGATCCCATTTCAACAGAAGATTATAGCAGGTGGGTGAATATGCAAGGTAAAAACCGTTACATTATCACCATTCTGGGACGTAAGCTAACAGCCAGACAAATAGCCGGAGTATCCCGCATCGTAGCCGACCAGGGAATGAATATAGACGACATCCGCCGCCTTACCGGGCGGATACCGCTCGATGAAATGGAACGTACGCCCAAAGCAAGCGTGGAATTTTCTGTCCGGGGAACTCCCAGGGATAAAAAACAAATGCAATTAGCCTTTCTCGAACTCTCTTCCGGACTCGAAATGGACGTCTCCTTCCAGGAAGACAGCATGTATCGCAGAATGCGCCGCCTGATTTGTTTTGATATGGATTCTACCCTTATTAAAACAGAAGTTATTGATGAATTGGCCGAACGCGCCGGCGTTGGCGAACAGGTAAGGGCCATTACGGAATCGGCCATGCGCGGAGAGATTGATTTTGCAGAGAGCTTTAAGGAACGTGTTGCTCTATTAAAAGGATTGGACGTATCCGTAATGCAGGAAATAGCAGAAAATTTACCCATTACCGAAGGGGTAGACCGCTTAATGCAAGTACTGAAAAGAGTTGGTTTTAAGATAGCGATCCTTTCCGGTGGATTCACTTACTTTGGCAATTATCTGAAACAGAAATATAACATAGACTACGTATATGCGAATGAGCTGGAAATCGAAGATGGAAAACTCACCGGCCGCTATATCGGCGACATAGTAGACGGAAAGCGCAAAGCGGAACTGCTACGGCTGATTTCACAAGTAGAAAACGTAGATATCCGCCAGACAGTAGCCGTTGGCGACGGAGCAAACGACCTTCCGATGATCAGTATTGCCGGCCTGGGTATTGCTTTCCATGCCAAACCGAAAGTAAAGGAAACGGCCAAACAATCCATTTCTACCATAGGTTTAGACGGCGTGCTATACTTTTTGGGATACAAAGATTCATATATGAACGAACAAGTATAATAACTTAAAGATCAAACAGTAAATGATAAGGCATATCGTAATGTTCAAATTAGTTGAGTTGGCAGCTCCCTCAGAGAAACAAGCTAAAATGCAAGAGATAAAAACCCGTCTGGAAGCATTAAAAGATAAAATAACATGGCTTCATAAAATAGAAGTCAGCTTCAACGTAAATCCGGCTGAAACCTGGGATTTAATTCTCACCACAGAAGTACAGTCGCTCAAAGAGCTGAGCGCCTATGCCAATCATCCCGCCCACGTGGAAGTAGCAAAAAATGTAATAGCCCCTGTAAAAGCAGAGCGGGCCTGCGTAGATTACGAATTTTAAAAAGAACAACCGATGAAAATAATTACCTATAATGTAAATGGCTTGCGAGCTGCTATAACAAAAGGCTTTACGGAATGGCTTACACAAGAAAATCCCGACGTAATCTGTATTCAGGAAACAAAATTACAGCCCGAACAGTTTCCGGCCGGAGAATTTACCCAATTAGGATATTATGCCTATCTGTTCAGCGCACAGAAAAGAGGATATAGCGGAGTGGCCATATTCACCAAACAAAAACCCGATCATGTAGAGATTGGTATGGGAATCGAAACGTATGACAATGAAGGGCGATTCCTCCGCGCCGATTATGGAGACCTTTCAATTGTAAGCGTTTATCACCCTTCGGGATCAAGCGGCGATGAACGGCAACGTTTTAAAATGGAATGGCTCGAAGCTTTCCAGAATTATGTATTGGAATTACGCAAATCACGCCCTAATTTAATTCTTTGCGGAGATTACAATATCTGCCACGAACCCATCGACATTCACGACCCGGTACGAAATGCTAAAAACAGTGGTTTTCTTCCCGAAGAACGAGAGTGGATGACAGGCTTTTTAAATACGGGTTTTATCGATTCCTTCCGTTATAAGAATCCCGCGAAGCAACAATATACCTGGTGGAGCTACCGTTTTAACGCAAGAGTCAATAACAAAGGGTGGCGAATCGACTACTGCATGGTAAGCGAACCGATGAATTCGCGGATAAGCGATGCTTACATATTAAATGATGCCGAACATTCCGACCATTGCCCGGCCGTACTTGAAATAAAACAATAAACAGGCCTGAACAAGCCTAAATATCTAATGCTCCCGTTAGTTCCGAAACTGACTTAAAGCCGAATTGATCGCAATATCCGTTTAATCCTTCAATAATTTTTGCAGAAACGGTGGGATCGATAAAATTGTATGTTCCTACCTGAATGGCTGTGGCTCCGGCAAGCATAAACTCTACCGCATCTTTCCAGTTAGCGATTCCTCCCAAACCAATAATAGGGATATTTACCGCTTTATAGGTTTGCCATACCATACGAAGGGCGACCGGCTTTATGCATGGGCCTGAGAGGCCGCCGGTTATTGTAGATAATACCGGTTTTCTTGTTTCGGCGTTGATAGCCATTCCAAGTAAGGTATTGATCAGCGAAACAGCGTCGGCTCCATTATCTTCCACCGCTTTTGCAATCTCCGTAATGTCGGTTACATTGGGCGAAAGTTTTACAATAAGTATCTTTGGGTAAACCCTTCTTACAGCGCGCACTACTTCGGCAGCTCCGGCGCAGGTTACTCCGAATGCCATGCCTCCTTTCTTTACATTAGGGCACGAAATATTCAGTTCGATAGCAGGGATTTGTTCCAGTCCGGCTATTTTTCCGGCACATGCCACATATGATTCAACAGACGACCCGCTTACATTTACAATCATATGTGTCTTATAATCCTTGATCGCCGAATAAATTTTATCAACAAAATAGTCAGCTCCTTTATTTTGAAGTCCTACGGCATTCAGCATACCAGCCGGCGTTTCAGCCATCCGGGGATAAGGGTTTCCTTCGCGATGTTCGATTGTCGTTCCTTTTACAAATATACCGCCTAAAGCGTTTATATCCGTAAAATCAGTATATTCCGTACCGTATCCGAACGTCCCCGAAGCTGTCATAACCGGGTTTTTCAGTTCCAAACTACCTATATTTACTTTTAAATCTGCCATGTTAGTTTATCTATATTAAATACAGGGCCTTCCGTACATACGCATACATGCCCGTTTCTTGTATTCTCCACACAACATAAGCAAGCTCCCATACCGCATGCCATCATATTTTCGAGGGATACTTCGCAAGCGATATGATTGGCCGAAGCATACCGGGCTACTGCCTGCATCATAGGTTTGGGGCCGCACGTGTATATTTTGTTAAATTGTATATTTGTCAATACCGAATGATTGGTAACATACCCTTTCTCGCCACAAGAACCATCTTCCGTAGTCATGTAAACAGTTCCGAATTGTTGGAAATCATCCAACTGCATCAGGTCTTTTTCCGAACGGGCTCCTAATAAAAAGACAGGCTTAAAACCTTTCTCTTTCAGGCAGGCGCCTAAAAAAAGCATGGGAGCCGTACCCACGCCGCCTCCGATAAGTAAAAGGTTTTCTTCTTTGCTGCCGGGAATCGTAAAACCATTTCCCAAGGGTAATAAAAGATTCATAGAATCTCCCGGTTTATAAGTAGCCATAGCATGAGTGCCATCTCCAACTTTTTGAATAAGCAGCCACAGCTCATTCGATTTTTTATCTATATAGTTGATCGAAATGGGGCGGCGAAGAAAAGTGGTAGGCGAACGATCTACCAGCGCTTGAACAAATTGTCCGGGAAGCGCTTCCGGCAATGTTTTATCCGAAGTTATTTTAAGCAGGCAATAATTATCATGAAGATCTTTATTTTCGGTAACCTTCATGTCGAGCATGTACTTCTTCATATATACGCATCAATTTAGATGCAAAGATACATGATTTGGGTGTGTTTACGACAGAAAAAGCTCAGTCTTTCTTTACTTTCTCCGGTATAAATGTTTCAAACGTATTATCGGTATAGTAAATGATAATTTTCGAGATATTTTTAGGTTCGATTTTTTGTATGATAACTTCCTTTGGAATAGCCTGTTTAATATCTATTTCAGGTCTCTCAACCCTAATTTCCCGGCGATTTTCATCGATAGCCTGTGGGTTGGGCTTAATTCCCGGCAGTTTTTGGGGTATATCGGTTGTAGTAGAGGAAAACAAAGTTCTTGGTGGCGTTGGTTGATTTTCTTTTATTATCATGTTTCCTTTCCCAAACAATAACCAATCAGGATTTATATCTGTAAATCGAGCAAGTATGTTTTCACATACTCTCATACTCGGCTTGTTCCTGTTTTTCATGATATGAGACACTGTTGAGCGTTGTATACCCACCTTCTCCGCAAATTGAGAGTGAGAAAGGTTTTTATAGTTCATGATTTCAATGATTCGTTCCTTTATATCCGCCATATCCATAAAATTTTATCAATTATTACCGTCAAATTGTCATATTTAATAAAGTAAACAGCGTTCAACTGTAAACTATACAAACATAAATAATAAATTTAATATATGCAATTTATTTCACAACTATATAAATATATAATTCGATACATTGGTATACAATAGTAAATAGCATACATGGAAACCGGATATACAAAGTGAATTTACATTTAATCAATTACTTTGTGTAAAAGAATTAATTTATTGACTTATCAGTACTTAATTTCTTTATATTTGAGATTAAACAAGCTAAATTTACAAATAGATCCCCTACCCTACCCGTTTTTTAATGTATATCTTTAGGAATTTGATTTAATATACTGGTTTAGATAAATCTATATAAAATATAAACCTTCTGTTTAAATAATAGTAAATGTAAACGATTTACATTTACGCATAATTTATTGAGATTATTGCACGGTATACATAAATATATTTGTAAACTTCCCATATAATCATGTAAACGAATACGGCTGTGTATATTCATGCATGTTTACGTTTATATACGTCCTATTTGTTTACAAATGAGAATTAATCTTATTAACTGACACTTTGTCTTTTCGTATACATTACTATATACACTCCAGGAGTTGTTTATTCTGTTAAACAGTAAATTGAGGCGTTTTTTACGGGCATCCCTTACGGATACTTGAAAAAACGGACGCTATTCGATAGATAAATTTCCACTAACCTATTGAAATATAATTTTGTAGAATAAAAAATAAGCGTAGGATAGTTTGTGGTTTACGGTTTTTAGTGAAGTATTTTATATAGTAATTCTTTTAGTAATTCGCTATCTGTGACAGAAGCATTGTCTACCCCTTTCGACCGGGCGTCTGTTGTTCGGATATCACTAATGAGATTGAAAACTTTCATGGGTGAAAAATATTTCAATCCGCTTATATAGTCTTTTGTCTGGAATGTGCTGCGTAATCCTAAGGTATTCATTATGCCGTTCTCGGAACGGTCTTTTGAATATTGACAAATCAGCAGGTTTGAAAAATAGTTAAATAATACAGAAAGGGTCATTTGTAAAGGATTACTTTTGGGATTCTTTTCAAAGTATTGTATAATCCTGTTAGCCTTTAGTATATCTTTCGATGTAATCGCTTTTAATAATTCAAAGTTATTGTATTCTTTACTGATTCCGATATTTTGTTCTACATGCTCAGGGGTGATCTTCTTCTGCTTGTTTTCGGTCAGTAGTATCGCTAATTTATCAAGTTCTTTACTGAGCCGGCTTAAGTCATTGCCCAAAAAATCAGATAACATTTGCGCTGCTTTAGGATCGATATCTGTAGACCGTTCTTTTAGAAAAGAGACGATGAAAGCGGGCATTTTATAATCTTGTATCTTCTTTGAATCGAACAAAACGCCTGTTTTATCGATAGAAACAGCTAATGACTTTCTTTTATCTATCGTTTTATATTTGTAATTAATCACTAAAACGGTAGATTTCATTGGATTTTTTACATAATGAACCAACGTATCAACATCCCGCACCTGCTGGGCTTCGCGTACAACTACAAGCTGGTATTCAGACATCATCGGGAAGCGGCGGGCTGTTTCAATAATATTGATAACATTAGTATCGCTGCCATACAGGATGATTTGGTTAAAATCGCGTTCTGTTTCGGGCACAACCTGTTCAATTAACAGATCGGTTATTTGATCGATAAAAAACGGTTCTTCACCCATTAAAAAATAAACAGGGACAAATTTCCTGTTTTTTATGTCTTTACATATTTCCTGAAACTCCATTTTGTTTACCAGCTAAAGCGTATATGTTGTATCGTTTTCTTTCCGTCAATAATCTGTTGTAGTGTTTCTATTCCCATTTTTACATGCAGGCCTGCAAATTGCCGGGTAATCTTTTTATCACTCTCTTCCGTTTTTACACCGCTTTCTATCAGAGGCATATCGGAAATCATTAATAAGGCGCCGGTGGGGATTTTATTGGCAAAACCGGCGGTCAGCAACGTGGCCGTTTCCATATCGATACCGGTAGCATGGGTTTTACGGAGATATTCTTTAAAGCTGTCGTCATACTCCCACACCCTTCTGTTTGTTGTATATACGGTGCCTGTCCAATAATCATATCCGTTATCGCGTATGGCCGACGAAATAGCGCGAAGCATGGAGAAGGCCGGCAGTGAAGGGACTTCGGGCGGCAAGTATTCATTTGACGTTCCTTCGCCCCGTATGGCGGCTATCGGAAGCAGGAAATCGCCTTCTTTATTGGCTTTCTTTAGCCCCCCACATTTGCCAAGGAATAAAACGGCTTTGGGTTTAATGGCTGACAACAGGTCCATAATGGTAGCAGCATTCGCGCTTCCCATCCCGAAATTGATGATCATTATCCGGCCGTTTGACGCATTAGGCATAGAACTTTTCAAGCCTTTTATCTCAGCATTAAAACGTTCGGCAAAAAGTTCAACGTATTTGGTGAAGTTTGTAAGCAGTATATAGAAGGGGAAATCATCCAACTTCCTGTTGGTATAACGGGGAAGCCAGTTTTCAACGATTTCTTGTTTTGTCTTCATAAATAATTACCTTTGATAGTTATTAACGACAAATATAGTAAATGCTTTCATTAAATCTGCCGGGATTTGAGGCTAAAGTAAGAAAGAAAGACGGAAAGACGGTTATATTCGACCCGTTACGCTGTAAATATGTGGCGCTTACCCCAGAGGAATGGGTACGCCAACATTTTATCAATTTTCTGATAACAGTAAAGAAGTACCCCAAAGAATTACTGGCTAATGAAATTACGATTCAT
>JAITRG010000132.1 GCA_031288515.1 Tannerellaceae bacterium | reverse complement strand
TATCCATTTTTTGACAGGATAGCTTTTTGAAAATCAAAAATCAAATTTGTAATTTGATAAATATCAACAATATACAAACGAAAACCGACTGTTTTTTGAAATAGTCGGTTAATAGTGAATATCAATAATTTATTCATAAAAGTTGAATTTTGATAAAAGTAAGAGGGTATGTTAAAAGTCCAATTACAATCTGCAAAAGTTATAGATTGTAAGTTGCGCCCAACTGTACAGGCCATTTATCTCTGTTTTTAGAGATAAAAATGGTCTTTCAGGCAGTATTAGTCCCTATATAATACTGATGAACTTATTGGATGTACCCCTTTGGGGAATAGGATGCGCCCTGTTAATTATTTGATTTCAATTGATAGTTGGCGATTAATTAATATATTTGTTCCTTTATAAATAAAAATGACTACATAAATATACAGAACAGATATGGAAAACAGCGAGTTATTAGAAATGGTAAGAAACCGGGCAAAGGGTTGGCTTATGCAAAGCTACGATGAAGAAACACGCAAAGAAGTACAGGCGCTGCTTGACAAAGAAGACGCTACCGACTTAATTGACGCTTTTTACAAAGACCTTGAATTTGGAACAGGCGGCTTACGGGGCGTTATGGGGACAGGAACCAATCGAATGAATATCTATACGGTTGGCGCGGCTACACAAGGGTTGTCCAATTATCTGAAAAAGCAATTCGGAGAGTTGGAACAAATAAAAGTCGTTATCGGGCACGACTGCCGTAACAATAGCCTCAAATTCGCTGAGATTTCGGCAGATATCTTTTCCGCCAATGGTATTAAGGCCTATTTATATGACGACCTTCGCCCTACTCCTGAGATGTCGTATACCATTCGCAAGCTGGGATGCCAGAGCGGAATTATCCTTACGGCCTCGCACAATCCGAAAGAGTATAACGGATATAAGGCATATTGGGATGATGGCGCACAAATGATAGCCCCCCATGATAAAAATACAATCGCTGAAGTAAATAAAATACGTAACGCTGCGGATATTAAATTTAAAGGGAATAAAGCTCTGATTGAAATTATCGGAGAAGAAATAGATAAACAATATGTCGAAGCGCTGGCTGGCATTTCGTTATCAAAAGACGCCATTATGCGCCATAGCGACTTGAAAATCGTCTATACGCCGATTCATGGAACGGGAGTACGCATCGTGCCGGATACATTAAAAGCATTTGGATTTATCAATATTATACACGTACCTGAGCAGGATGTGGCGAGCGGTGACTTCCCGACAGTCGTCTCGCCTAACCCGGAAGAGCCGGCTGCGCTTGCCATGGCGGTAGAAAAAGCAAAAGAAACGGGCGCCGAATTAGTTTTGGCCACCGACCCCGACGGAGACCGCGTAGGAGCCGCCGTAAAAAATAACGAAGGCGAATGGGTATTGCTCAATGGCAATCAAACAGCCTTACTGTTTGTTTATTATCTGATTACCCGCTGGCGGGAGTCAGGAAAGCTGGAAGGGAAAGAATACGTCGTCAAGACCATTGTAACGACCGAACTCGTCCGCACGATTGCCGAAAAGAACGGCGTAGAATTGTACGATGTGTACACCGGATTCAAATGGATTGCCAACATAATGCGCGAAAATGAAGGAAAGAAGAGCTACATCGGCGGAGGAGAAGAGAGCTACGGTTTCCTTTGCGAGGATTTTGTCCGTGATAAAGACGCCGTATCCGCCTGCGCTATCCTGGCCGAAATGACAGCCTGGGCGAAAGACCAGGGGCTTTCGCTCTATCAATTATTACAACGTATTTATGTGGAATATGGTTTCTCCCACGAAAAAGGCATATCCGTTGTAAAGAAAGGAAAAAGCGGAGCGGAAGAAATCGAAGCGATGATGGCTAACTACCGTAAGAATCCGTTAACGGAAATAGCCGGTTCCAAAGTAGCTTTTATCTATGACTATTCTACCTTAAAAGGATATAGCTGCCAGGATAAGGAAACGCTTATATTAGATATGCCCACTACATCCAATGTACTTCAATACGTAACGGAAGACAAAACAAAGGTATCCATCCGTCCTTCGGGAACAGAACCTAAAATTAAATTCTATTGCGAAGTACATTACAAAATTAGTAATCAGGAAGAATTGGCAGAAGCCCAAAAAGCGGCGGAAGAAAAGATAGAACAAATCAGAGCTTCACTAAGTATCTGAATTATCTTTCTATCCAGTAGCGTCTTCTTCCGGAGAGGCATGAGGAGCGTTTTTTGTCCTTGCCGCCGGGGTGTTATTTATGTCCCGGCAAAGTGTCATTTTACCCCCTCTCTGTTTCGCTTATTTGTACGCCAGTCCGGGGTAACTCCTGAAAACGCGCTGCATTTGGCGCTTGCCTTTTGATAAAATAACGCAAAAAGAAAGAAAGTGTTGACTGTATGCGCGCCAACCAATCCCGTACATGTATAAAACAAAGTAAAAAGCGTCTGTTTGCTATCTGTTTGCTCGGTAAAAGCAGCGGGTAAAAACAGTTGTTTCAGCGCCGTTCC
>JAITRG010000131.1 GCA_031288515.1 Tannerellaceae bacterium | reverse complement strand
ATATTTATTAATTGATTATTTTCGCGAATAACTTTTATCAGTACTAATTCTATACCAAAATGAAACATTTTTTTGTTATAACACTTTTCTGTATGGCCTTTTCGAGTTGTACCCAAACGGAGCAGGCCGATAAGCAGCCTTTCAAGATGATTACGCCGGTTGATTTTTCGCATGTGAAGATTACCGACGGATTCTGGGCGCCGCGGCTTCACAATCATGCAACGACGACGCTGGCGGTGTGTATCGATCAGATTGAGAACCAGACGGGGCGTATACGCAACTTCGAAAATGCCGCGAAAGGCGAAGGCGAACATTCAGGTATTTTCTTTGACGATTCAGACGTCTACAAGGCGCTTGAAGGCATCGCCTATACGTTGGCCAACCATCCCGACCCGGAACTGGAACGCAAGGCGGACGAATGGATTGACAAGTTCGCCGCCGCCCAGCAACCCGACGGGTATATCAACACGTTCTACACGCTGACCGGCTTGGATAAACGCTGGAGCAATATGGACAAGCACGAAATGTACTGCGCCGGACACATGGCTGAGGCAGCCGTGGCCCCTACTATCAGGCGACCGGAAAACGCAAACTGCTGGACGTAGCCATCCGGATGGCCAATCACATGACGTCGCTCTTCGGGCCGGGAAAGCGTCACTGGGTGCCGGGGCATGAGGAGATAGAACTGGCGCTGGTGAAGCTTTACGCCGTAACCGGCGAGGAGAAATACCTCGACTTTGCCAACTGGCTGCTTGAAGAACGCGGACACGGATACGGCAGCAAGGGCGATGAAGGCGACTGGAATCCGCTTTACTACCAGGACGACAAGCCCGTCCGCGAGATGACAGACATTGCCGGACACGCCGTCCGCGCGATGTATCTGTACTGCGGTATGGCCGATGTAGCCGCGTTCCGGCGCGACACGGGATACATCGACGCCATGCATCGCCTCTGGGAGGACGTCGTGTTGCGCAACATGTACGTCACCGGCGGCATCGGCTCCTCGCATCACAACGAAGGCTTTACCGAAGACTATGACCTGCCGAACGAAGAAGCCTACTGCGAAACGTGCGCCTCGATCGGGATGGTTTACTGGAACTGGCGCATGAACCAGTTCACGGGCGACGCAACCTATATAGACGTACTGGAGCGTTCGATGTACAACGGCGCACTGGCGGGCATCTCGCTGGCGGGCGACCGGTTTTTCTATGTCAATCCGCTGGCGTCGAAAGGCGGCCATCACCGTCAGGCCTGGTACGGATGCGCCTGCTGCCCGAGTCAGGTTTCGCGCTTCCTGCCCTCCGTCGGCAATTATATCTACGGCCTCTCCGATGATGCCTTGTGGGTGAACCTTTACATTGGCAATACGGCCGGGTTTGAACTAAACGGAAAGGCCGTCCGGCTACGTCAGGAAACCGGCTATCCGTGGGATGGCGCCGTTACGCTGACCATCGAATCCGTATCGGCTCCGCTGAAGGAAGCCATCCGGCTGCGCCTGCCCGGCTGGTGTGCGTCGTATACGATAGCAGTCAACGGCGAAACAATCGCTTCACCGCATACAGACAGGGGTTATGCCGTAATCAACCGCGAATGGAAAACCGGCGACCGGATCGCCCTGTCATTTGACATGCCGGTAGAAGTCGTCGCTGCCGACCCGCGTGTTATGGTCAACGCCGGCAAACGGGCCATTCAGCGCGGCCCACTCGTCTACTGCGTGGAAGAAGCCGACAACCGCGACAGTTTCGACCGTATCGCCCTGTCGCCGGAAACAACGTATCAGGCCGAGTTCCGTCCTTCGTTGCTGGGTGGCGTCACGGCCGTCACGGCTACGGGCAATGGCCGGTCGTTCACGCTCATTCCCTATTATGCGTGGGATAACCGCGAAGCCGGCGAGATGAAAGTCTGGATGGATTATAAGGAGGAATAAGATGGAAAAGAAAAGAATCGCCATCCTGCTGATAGTGAGTTTATGCGCTGTTTTGCCACAAGCGTTCTGCCGGGACGGGAAGAGTACGCCGGTGAACGGGAATTATGTAAACAACCGTTATCCGCTGGCGGAGAAGCCCTATATGGAATTGCCCCTCGGCGCTATCCAACCGTCGGGCTGGCTTGCCGAACAGTTAAACCGGATGCGTACAGGCATGACCGGTAATTTGGACTTGATATACAAAAAGGTGATGGGGCCGCGCAATGGCTGGCTTGGCGGCGACGGCGACGTGTGGGAACGCGGCCCGTACTGGATTGACGGCCTGTTGCCACTGGCCTATATCCTGAACGACCAGGCATTGAAAGACAAGGTGCAGCCCTGGATCGAATGGGCGTTTGCATCCCAACAGCCCAACGGTTATTTCGGGCCGGATACCGACCGCTCGCCCGAACCGGGACTACAACGCAACAATGCGCACGACTGGTGGCCGAAAATGGTGGTATTGAAGATTATGCAGCAATATTATTCGGCTACCGGCGATGAGCGGGTCATCTCCTTCCTGACGCGCTATTTCAACTATCAACTGGAAGAACTGCCCCATACGCCGCTGGGAAACTATACGTTCTGGGGCGAACAGCGAGGCGGCGACAACCTGATGATTGTCTACTGGCTGTATAATATTACGGGAGATAAATTCTTGCTCGATTTGGGAAAACTGATTCACGAACAGACTTTCGACTGGACAGACGTCTTTTTGAATCAACATCACCTCTCCACGCAGCACAGCTTGCACTGTGTCAACTTGGGGCAGGGCTTCAAGGAACCGGTTATCTATTACCAGCAGAGCCGTGATCCGCAGCATCTTGAATCCGTAAAAAAGGCCGTCCGGGACATGCGCCGTACGATAGCTTTCCCGATAGGCCTGTGGGGCGGCGACGAACTGCTCCGCTTCGGCGAGCCGACGCAGGGGTCGGAACTCTGTACGGCGGTAGAGATGATGTTTTCGCTCGAAAGCATGTTGGAAATCACAGGCGATGTGCAATGGGGCGACCATCTCGAACGGATTGCCTACAACGCGTTGCCGACTCAGGCCACCGACGATTTCTCGGCGCGCCAGTACTATCAGCAGGTGAATCAGGTACAGGTGACGCGCGCCTTGCGTAACTTCTCAACGCCTCACGAAGATACCGATATTCTGTTCGGCGAACTAAACGGTTACCCCTGCTGTACGGCCAACATGCACCAGGGTTGGTCGAAACTCGTGCAGCATCTGTGGTTTGCCACGAACGACAACGGCCTCGGCGCATTGGTTTACGCTCCTTCCGTCGTGACGGCTAAGGTGGCCGGCGGCGTTCCGGTCGGTATCTCGGAAGAAACGGCTTACCCGTTCGACGAATCCGTTCGTTTCAAAATCTCTTTTCCCGACAGGAAGCAGAAGAAAGCGTTTTTCCCGTTCCACCTGCGTATTCCCGGCTGGTGTACGTCACCGGTTATCCGCCTGAACGGGGCAGTTGTCGATGTAGACGCTCATGCGGGTGAAATCACGCGCATCAGCCACGAATGGCACGACGGCGACGTCCTGACGCTGGAACTACCCATGCAGGTAAGCGTCGACACATGGTATGGCGGCGCGGTTGCAGTGGAGCGCGGCCCGTTGGTCTACGCCTTGAAAATGAACGAAAAATGGGAGAAGAAAACTTTTGAACCGTCTGCAAGCGAACATTACGGGCAATGGTATTACGAAGTCACGTCCGATTCACCGTGGAACTACTGCCTGTCCCGGCAACACCTCCAACCTGCCGCCGTTACACAGCATTTCACGGTAGAGAAATCGGCAACCGTAGCGCCTTGGCCGTGGACGCCGCAAGACGCGCCGGTAGCCATTCGCGCCAAAGCCCGCCGCATCCCGCGTTGGCAACTCTACAACGGTTCGGCCGGCCCGATACAATACTTTTCGCAACAGAACGAAGTGATGAGCGACGAAGAAACCGTCGAACTTATCCCATACGGTTGCACGACGTTGCGGATTGCGGAATTTCCGATACGGTGATTGCTTGCAAGATTGATCTCCGTTATATCTTCATCAATAATTATACTGTACGCGGGATGGTTTTGTGCATTGCGGATTGACGCCGAAGGCGTAAAACAATGCACAAAACTGTCTTGTGCGCAGTATAACCTGTTCTACAACATTCGACGACTGTCCGGCGTCAGCGCTTAACGCAATGACATTGGATATTGGGTTGCCGGGAACTGTCGGTAGCCAATCTCCCGGAGATATTGAGGCAAAAAAAGATGGGCGTCAACCCGCATGCACAAAACCGGCTCGCGTGCAGTATAAAACCCTTTAGGGCGAACAAAAAAAGCCGCTTATGAAAGTAAGCGGCTTTTAGGGAAGCTCTTCCTCTTGGACTTGAACCAAGGACCCTCTGATTAACAGTCAGATGCTCTAACCGACTGAGCTAAGGAAGAATGATTTACTATTACATTATGAAGTACTCTTTTGAGCGCTTTTTTGTAATTGCAGGGCAAAAGTACGGGATGTTTTCCAAATATGCAATATATTTGCAGAAATTTTTTTTTGATGAGTACACTTGGTTTAGGAAATGCGTTGGTGGATGTATTGTTGAAGCTGGAAAATGATGCTCCGCTTGTAGAGATAGGTATCGTGAAAGGCGCTATGGATATGATAGATGAGAATCAGATGATTGTTATCCAAAAAACACAATCCCATCTGGAACGGACACAGGTTCCGGGAGGTTCGGTTTGTAATACGATACGCGCTATGGCTAATTTGGGGACGAAAGTGGGGTTTATCGGGAAGATTGGTTCCGATCGTTTGGGCGCGTATTATGAAGAAGCGCTCCGGGATGCAGGCGTTACTCCTTATTTTGCCGGGGCGAAAGGGATTTCCGGCTGTTGTACCGTGCTGGTTTCTCCGGACGGGGAACGTACCATGGGGACGTTTCTTGGCCCGGCTGCTACATTGACGCCCGATGATATCAGCGAAGAGGTAATTGCGCAATATGATTATATATATATTGAAGGATACCTGCTGGTGAATGAGCCTTTGGTGCGCTCTACGATGGAAAAAGCCCGGAGGCGTGGCGTGAAAATAGCGTTGGATTTATCGAACTTTACTATTGTCAATGCTTTCAGAGACTTTCTGGAAGATATTATCCCCCGCTATGTGCATATTCTTTTCTCCAATGAAAGCGAAGCAAAAGCTTTCACCGGGCTGGAACCGGAGGAAGCCATCCGGGCAATTGCCCATAAGGTAGACGTATCCGTTGTTACGCTTGGTAAAGAAGGTTCTATGATTGCCGGAAATGGGGAAATCATACGAGTAGCCGCCGAGGGAAGTAAGCCGGTGGATACAACCGGAGCCGGCGATCATTTTGCCGCCGGGTTCCTTTACGGGCAGTCGGCCGGTGCTACGCTTGAACAGTCCGGGCGCATAGGCTCTATGCTGGCGGGATATGTGATAGACGTGATTGGAGCGCAGGTGCCGCCATGCCATTGGGAACAAATAAAGTTAAAAGTAGCAGGCATTTTGCAGTAAACTACGCTTTATTATATACATTTACATCGAAAATTAACTAAAAACAGATATGTATAGACCTATCTATAAGAGCATCGTATGCACGTTAAGCCTGCTTCTCTTTTTGGGAAGCGTAAAAACCGTACAAGCACAGGCGCAAGATGGCAATCGTTTTGAGGTAAGTAAGCAATTAGATATATTCAATGCGCTGGTGAAGGAAGTAGAGATGTTCTACGTAGATACCTTAGACATTGAAGCAACGATAAACAAAGGTATTAACGCCATGCTGGAAGGACTCGATCCTTATACCGAATATATTCCCGAGAAGGCTATGGGCGAATTGCAATTGATTACTACCAGCGAATATGCCGGCATCGGCGCGTATATCCGCCAACGGGATGAGGGAGTTATTATTGTAGAGCCTTTTGAAGGGTCGCCTGCAGCGCTGGCCGGATTGAAAGCCGGCGACCGCATTTTGGCCATCGATACCGTAAACGTGGAAAAAACGCCAAGCGATAGAGTAAGCGAATTATTGAAAGGCGTGCCCAATACCAAAATGAAAATAAAGATTCAACGCCCGGGCGAGAAGAATCCCCGTACGATAGAATTGATACGTAAACAGATATTGGTAAATCCGGTTACGTATTATGGCGTGCGTAACGGGGATGCAGGCTATATTTACCTGAGCGGTTTTACCGATAAAAGCGCGCAGGAGGTAAAAGCCGCTTTTGACGATTTACAGAAAAATCGCCAAATAAAATCGCTTATACTGGATTTGCGTAATAATGGCGGCGGCTTATTGGAGAGCGCTGTTCAGATAGTAAATATGTTTGTGCCGAAAGGAAAAGAAGTCATTGCCACCCGGGGCAAGATACGCCAATGGGATCGTACCTACCGTACTTCCGGCGCCCCGACAGATACGGTTATACCCCTGGCGGTATTGATCAATGGCGCATCGGCCTCCGCCGCCGAGATTGTTTCCGGCGCGTTGCAGGATATGGACCGTGCGGTATTGGTAGGGCAGCGCTCTTTCGGGAAAGGATTGGTGCAAAGCCCGCGCGACCTTCCGTATAACGGAAAGGTGAAAATCACCATGAGTAAGTATTATATCCCAAGCGGGCGTTGTATCCAGCAGGTTGACTATTCGCACCGGAACCCGGACGGAAGCGTTGGCAATATACCCGATAGCCTGACCAATGTGTTTTATACGTTGAAAGGTCGCCCTGTTCGCGACGGAGGAGGGGTTCGTCCCGAATTTGAAGTGGAAGAATCCAAAACGCCTACCTTGATGTATTATTTACTGAATGATTATGTGTTATTTGATTTTGTGACGGATTATGTGCAGAAACATAAAACGATTGCTCCGGTAGAAGCGTTTGAAGTAACGGATAAGGATTTTGAAGCCTTTAAAGCCTACGCCAAAGAAAAGAACTTCAGCTATGACCGCCAGAGTGAAAAATTATTGAAAAATTTAAAAGACGTAGCCGAATTTGAAGGATATATAGATGGAGATTCTACCTTGTTTATCGAACTGGAAGCGAGACTGACGCCTGATATTGAACGCGATTTTAACCGCTTTAAAGATGAAATCAAACAAATAATGGCTGCTGAAATCGTAAAACGCTACTACTATCAAAAAGGAGAACTGATACAAACATTGAAGGATGACCCCGTACTGGAAAAAGCGCTCGAAGTATTAGCCCGGCCGGAGCTTATGGAAAAAACATTAAGCGCTCCGGAAGAAAAGGAGTTCGTGGATTTACCAGTAAAGAATAAGCCCGCCAATACCGGCCAGAAAAATTATCAGAACAGGGTGTAGTTTAAATTTCCATGTGAGAATAAAGGCGGCTCCGAAAATGAGAAAGCTTTTATAATCGATAAAATTCCCGCGATTCATTAACAACAAGGCCGCTGCTGCGATTAAGCCCACGCTGGCAGGGCGTAATCCTGTAAAGGCGGCTTCTACATACCGGTTTTGTTTAAACCGGTTGAAGTAATACGAGATGACCAACACCAAGATAAACGAAGGAAGGCACACGGCAAAAGTTGCGATGCAAGAGCCACAGATGGAAAGCCCGGCAGCATACCCTGCATTATGCACAGCCGTATAGCCGATATAGGTGGCGCTATTGACGCCGATAGGGCCGGGCGTCATTTGCGAAATAGCTACTACATCCGTAAATTCCTGTAAGCTGATCCACCCATGCTTGTCTACTACCTCATCCTGGATAAGCGAAAGCATCGCATAACCTCCTCCGAAACCGAAAAGCCCGATTTTAATATATGTCCAGAATAGTTGCAGGAATATCATGTCACTGTTTCTTTTTGTTTAATCCGCAGATAAGCCCGCCGGTAGCAGCTACTACAATTATATATACAGGCGAAATCCCTGCCAGCCATATCAACAGGGCGGCGGCGGTTGCGATAAGAGCGGTTTGCCAGGTAAGCCCGGCCGATTGGGCGGCGGTAATACAAGGAACGACAATCAGAGCTACTACTGCAGGACGGAGTCCTCTGAATATCTTTTCCACCCATACATTTTCTTGTATTTGAGTAAAGAAAAGAGCGATAGCAAGTATAATAACGAAAGAAGGGAGGATAGCGCCTAATGCACAAACCGTACTCCCTCTGATACCCTTTAACCGGTAGCCTAAAAAGATAGATATATTGACGGCGAAAATACCGGGCAACGACTGCGCTACGGCAAAAAGGTCGATAAAATCTTCTTTCGTAATCCAGCCGCGGTTAACGACTTCCCGCTCAATTAGCGGGAGCATCGCATAACCTCCGCCTATGGTAAAGGTTCCGATACGTATGAATGTCAAAAACAACGTCCAGCACATTACTGTCTTCTGCGAACGCTCCGAACCGGCGCGGCGCTTTTTTCCGCTTTGGGCGCCGATACCTTCTGCTGCTTGGGTTCTTTCGTTGCCGCCGTTTTAGCGACGCGGGCCGTTTTAGCCGCCGTTTTGGATTGTTTTGTATCCGTTACCTGCGTTGTATCGGGTTGCCAATAGAGTGATTCCCGGAATGTGTCTAATTGGGTTTCTATCTGTTGCCGAGCCAGCTTTAGCGAGTCGGGTTCCGGATACAGTTGCCGTAATGTCCGGTTCATCAGGTTCTCTGTTTTAATAATTTCGCCGTCGAACATCCGGCGTCGGAAATAATCGTCTATCGTAAATGTTTTCGCATTATTAATATTGGACGTCATAATAAGCGAATTAGTAATATACGGGCGGATATTTTCATACGGTATCCAGAAGAGCGGGGTTGTTTGTTCGCCCAAGTCGCCGGAAGTGGTAAGTATCGGGCAAATCGCTAAAGGCTTTACGTCGAATACGGAATTGTTTTGGTCGAAATACCAGGCTTCTTTCACGTAATACGCCAATACATCCGCCGACGGGATATCGCTTTCATTGATTGTATACGAAGCCCCTTCTCCGGCGCGTCCCGGAACCTCTTCGTAATAAATATACGCCCTGTCGAGCACATCTTCTTTGAAATTGATAAGATGAGCTTCATCGAACGCTTCAAAACCATCTTCGTACCGATAAGCAGCCAGCTTGTTTTCGCTCATCAGCCGGAAGATAGTAGAGAAAAGGTTCATGCTGCCGTTCAAAGGCTTTACCGGATAATACAGCGGGGCGTTCTGCTCTTTTTCCAGATTGATTTCGCGGTAAATTACGCGCATCCAGCGGGCATTTCCTATTTCCTGTATCATGCGTTCGTTCATATCCTGCGCACGTACGGTCAGTTCCGGTAAGCCCGACTCTTTTTCCGCTTCCCTGCTTCCGGTACGCGCACGCGGCCCTCTCCGCTCCTGTTGGGCGTCATTCCCTTCCTGTGCATATAACGGGAAGGATGTCATCAGAATACCTGCCAAAGCCAGTATGTAATACAAGCGTTTCATATCTTTTTATCTTAATTTACTCTTACTTCAATAGGCGAGATGGTACGTTCTATCCCATCCGGCCCCCGGGCTACCACCCTGTTGATCCAGAATTGTTTCCCCCGCGCCAAACCACGGATATAATTCTTCTGGCGTTCGGAGAATTTACTTCCTTCCACCGGTTCGTTAATCATATTGCCGAACGAGTCGGGATACGAGATTTCAAAACGCAATACGGTAAACGCGATGTTTAATATATCGTCATCAATAGCCGCAAGGATGCCATCCGCTTCCACCAGGCTGCGTTTCGCCAGATTCCCGCCTCTGAATTTACGGATATTCCCGTTTTGGTCTTTATAGTCGATATAAGGAAGCGGGTCGGGCAAGGCGCGTACACGAAAAGGCGTGTTTGCCATTTGCACCACGCGTCCGTCTGCCATCCGGGCATTCACCGAAATAATAGCTTCGACGCCTATGGTTGCAGGGCGCGCATCCCACAAATCGCCATTGCGGCTTAAAGTACCATTCGTCATCGTAGCTGTTATATTACTGCTCGGTATACCCGGTACGGCTATACGAATCGGATTTGTATAGCCAGCATATAATACATTCATTAATGTAGGGGCAACCGTCGCGTTTGGTTCGGTAACGAAATATTGGCTTTCGAAATCACGGTGCAGCATACTTCCGTCACTGTTCGGCATCTCTATGTAGCCCTTTACGGGGAATGTTCCTGTCGCTCCTGTGTTGACGGTAAACAGCCCTTTGTTTTCGTCGGGAAGGCGTTGCCCGTTTACATACACCGCCGGGCGCTTGGTAGAGTCAATAGCCGATAAAACAATATTGGCCTTATACTGGCTACCCCGCATTACGATCTGGCTTTCCGGTATCACCTGCGCCTCGATAATGTTTACGCGATAATCGCCTACATCAATACTGCTTAGTAAGTTGTTAAGCACTTCCCCCTGCGCATAGCGTATATCGCTTTGCAGCTTGGAAAGCAGCGTTATGGCAGCGGCAACCGGCATATTCTCGAAAAGCGACTCTTCCCAGTTTCGCTGGCTGATACCCGCCTGTTTAGGCGGCTGTGTGCTGAGCGTGGCTTCAATAACGGCTGTCTTCCCGGTATCGCCCACCATATTGGCCATCGCCTTGCGGTACGAGTCTATGGCTTCCCTGAGCCTTTTTCCTTCCCCGTCAATGGGAGCCAGCATAATACGGGAAGCCGCTTCCAGGTCGTCTTTGTTGCGGATATTGTTCAGATCGCCGTCTTTTCCGTCGGCCACTTTCACAATACGCTCTTTCAGGCCTGAGATATAGCCATAAATATCATCCGACGCTTTTTTTACCAGAATGCTTTTGTTGTACCATTCTTCGGCTTTGGCGGGATTTGCCTGGTAATACGTCTGTAATTCGTTGCTTATAATGTCATTACGGTTACTCGTATTGCTGATGGACGTTTGCAGGCTGTCGTCTACCAAACCAAACCCATCCAATACTTCCGACGACACATTAAGCGCCATCATTGCGATGAACACCAGATACATCAGATTAATCATTTTCTGACGCGGTGAATTAGGATTATTTCCTACGCCTGCCATCTTCTTTACTTCGTATAAGGTGATTGATAAGGATTACCCTGCGGCGGCTGTTGTTGATATGGATTTTGTTGCGGCGGCTGGTAAAGATTCTGCGGAACAGGCCCCATATTAACCGTCATAGCGTTTAACAACCGGCTGTATACCTGATTTAACTGCGTCAATTGTTGCGCCATCCGCTCTGTTTCGGTACGGAACACAGCGCTATCCGTCAGCGAACCGGCATACAAGTCTTTGATACGGTTCAGGCCGGCATTAATATGTTCAATCGAATTAATCTGAGAGCTGATACTCTTCAACTGCATCTCATAGATGGTATTCAGCCCGGTAAGATTGCGGTTCAACAATTCCATTTGCTGAACATACCCTTGTGAATTACGGGTAATACCGTCTGAATTGTCGGCGATATGCTTATACGAATGCAGTAAGGTACCCGATACTTCCGATAGCGAATGGGTTACTTTACTAAAGCGGTCCATATGATCGGACATGCCCGAAAGCTGGTCGAGGTATTTTTGAGTTGCGTCCGTCAGTTCGGCCATTCTGGAGATTTGTTCGGCTGCGGCGCTCAATTTCTTAATACTGTCAGACAGGTTCTTTGTGTCTTCTTCCGTTACGTCAAGAGGAGAAATACCCATACCTCCAAGGTTTACGTTTTGCGCGCCGCCGCCGGCAAAGTTTACCTTTACCCCTGCCAGGTTAGGGGCGCCGGAAGCGTCGTCGTCTTCCAGATTGGCGGAAGAGCTCATAATGGCAGTTACCTGAGTACCGCTGAAATCAGGGCGGTCCATCGGATTCTTTGATTTCAATACCGGAAAAACATCCTCCCAGTGATAGTCCGAACTCGGCTTTTCGAATCCGAAAACAAAGAATACCAAAAACTCCGTAATCATTCCGACCGCCAGCATTGTGTTGCCATACGGAAGGTGCAGGATTTTAAACATAGCGCCTAAAATAACGATGGAAGCCCCCCAACTGTAACAGAAGTTGAGCAAGCGTTTTCCTTTATCGCTTGAAAGGTACATTTCCACCCTGTTTTTATATCTTCTATACTTTCCCATTGTCTATGAAGTATTTTATCTTGCTGTTGTATGTCTGTTTATTATTTTCCTTTGGAACGTGAAAAACCAACCTGCGTACGTACGCAACGGAAACCAATGTATGAGCGGGGTACATTCTGGTATTCGAAGGTGCGCATATCCGAACGGATAAACCGGGCGACGTCTTTCCACGAACCTCCGCGAACCACTTTCGACTTCATGGCGTAAGGGTCTTCCTTCGCCGCATTATAACGTAAGTCGGGATTCATATCATTCATTTGGCTCGGCCCTGATTCCGAATAAACGGTAGCTGTCCATTCCGCTACATTGCCGGCCATATCATACAGTCCAAACTCATTAGGCGCAAAAGAACCTGCTTTTGAAGATATCAGATGGCCGTCTTCCGTATAATTACCGTTTCCGGGCTTGAAGTTTCCGAGGAAGCAACCTTTTGCGCTCTGTAATCCGTCGTCTGCCCACGGATATTTGTATTCATTCTTGCCGGTACGGGCGGCATATTCCCATTCGCCCTCCGTGGGGAGTCTGAAAGGCTCAAATGCCTGGCCGGAAGGAAGATTCATAGACGCTTTAAACAAGTTGGTGCGCCAGATACAAAAAGCGGCAGCCTGTTCCCATGTTACGCCTACCACCGGATAATCGTCATAACCGGGATGTTGGAAATACATTCGCATATACGGTTCGTTATATGCATTGTTAAAATCGTTTATCCAGCACGTTTCATCCGGGTAAATATTGATGATACGCGTATTCAGGAAGTCCCATTCGCTACCCAGCGGGCGTGTGATGGTTTCATTTATAATACGCCCTTCATCGTCAATATAAGCCGTATCTTTCGATATCATGACAATCTCGTCCGGGTCTATTGTAATGTCTGTATTGAGTATCCGTTCGGCAGGGTTCAGGCGGTGTTTGCGTAAGGCTGCTGCGGTATAATCATACCACTCATAGTTGAAAAGCATCTGTTTTTCGTCTAATTTTTTCTCTCCCGTAACCGGATTGGTATAATAAATACTCTCTATCGCCAGTTGTTCGTCTTCTGTCGCCCGCCTCCAGGGGATCGGTCGGTTCCAGTCTAAATAAGGTTCAACCGGCTCTCCATACCGGTCTTCCGTAATTTTAAACAGGTCGTTACCTCCGTAAGCCGGATCGGCCAACCGTTCACGGATAATAGAGTCTCGCACCCAATAAACGAACTGGCGATACTTGGCGTTGGTTATCTCCGTCTGGTCCATCCAGAAAGCATCAAAAGAAACGCCTTTGGTTTCTGCCATCATTCCCCATAAGGAATCCTTGTCTGACGCCCCCATTTCGAATGAGCCTCTTTTTATTAACACCATGCCATAGGGGGCCGGTTCGTTTACGGCTATGGCTCTTGCTCCTGTAACTTCTCCTATGTTACGCAAGTTTCTTCCGCATGAGGGAAGTAACGCAATAACCATAAGTACTGATAATACCCTTTTCATATACTGTTATAATATACGTACACTTTTATGTCGATATTGCCCCGACTTGGTTTTACTTAGCTTCACCTGATACCTCACCATCACTTCATGGCTTCCGCTCGTAGCTCTCAGTAAAACGCCCCTCGTCGGAAAATCATAAGCATATCCTGCCTGTATATTGCCGAATGCGACTCCCAGCATAACTACCGCCGATTCATTAACTCTCCAGGAAAGCCCGCCATTAAACATCTTATTATAAACCATCCGCGCTGTAATGTCGGCCTGGAAGCTTATCAGGTCTGTTTTCAGAAACACGGAAGGCTGTAATTCATACAACGGATTCGTCAGTTGAATATTGTATCCGCCGGTTAAATTATATGACCGGCCTATGAATGTGGAAATATTTTCTTCCATCTCCAGTTCAGGCTTCATTATGTGCATAGCTCCCGCGCCTGCATAAAAGTTTTTATGCGTATAATAAATACCCGCATTCAGGTCGAAACCCATGCCGCCGGTTTTCACTCTGGGGATAGCCTCGTCTTCCTTTTGGTGATATTCGGATTCGCCCAAATCCAGTTTGCCTTCGCTTCCGTCAAATGAAATATTCGCGATTCCCGGCTGTACGCCTATACTCAGCGTCCCGCCGAACAATTTTTGTTTATAGGCCAATTGAGCGGCAAAGTGAGAATTGCGGAATAAACCGATACTTTCGGAAAACAGCGTCGCCCCAATTCCCAAGTTTATCTTTTTGGCGGCAAAGGGCATGTCGGCGGCGGCGAAGAGCGATTGCGGCGCGCCTTCCCAGCCCATCCACTGTATACGGTACATGGCAAAGGCGTTCAGACTGCCCGACGTTCCTGCATATCCCGGATTATAATAGCCCATAGCCATGAAGTACTGGCTAAGCTGCGCATCATATTGCGCCCGGGCAGTACTGCATAAAGCCATGAAGGCTGCTATGGAAAGAAGTATCCTTTTCATACGATAGAAAAACGGCGGGGAAACCAATAAATTGTATCGGAAATAAAAAACGAACGAGACAAGAGGCTGTAAAAAGCCGCTGCCCCGTTCTTATTCTATCAGATTGTATCAGAACTACATTCTTTTTTTGCACATTACATTTCAATACTCTTCTTCGTTAAAAAAGAAATCTTCTTTACTTGGATAATCCGGCCAAATGTCTTCCATGCATTCGTAAATTTCTCCTTCATCTTCCATCTCCTGCAAGTTCTCTATTACCTCCAAGGGTGCACCGGAGCGTTGCGCATAATCGATCAATTCATCTTTTGTCGCAGGCCAGGGAGCGTCTTCCAGCTTTGAGGCTAATTCTAATGTCCAATACATAGTTCGTTAAAAGTAATTTTTACCACCTGGTGGCTTGGTTATCAAATTTTCCGCAAAAATATAATTTTATTTCTTAGATACAAGTATAATCCCATATAATTTCGTTGCCATTATTTTTTATACACTCTTTACGCGCCAAAACGAAGAAATAATCCGACAGCCGGTTGATAAAAACCAACGCCGGCTCTTCCACATTACTTGTTTCGGCCAGCCGGTAAATCTGCCGTTCGGCACGGCGGCAAATCGTACGGCAAACATGTGCCAAAGCTGCCGAACGGCTGCCTCCCGGTAAAATGAAATGGGCCATTTTGGGCAGGGCGTTATCGAGCCGGTCTATTTCATGTTCTATCTTCTCAATACTTCCGGGGGTAACTTTACTTTCTGTTTTAAGGCCGGTATTTTCCTGGTCGGTTGCCAGATACGAACCAATGGTAAACAGTTTATGCTGTATGAACCGACAGAAGTCCAGGTCTTCCCGGTCTGTTAATTCCGTGATCAACAGGCCCACGAAAGAGTTGAGTTCATCCGTTGTACCATAACTTTCAATCCGTTTATCCGCTTTTGATACCCGTTGCCCTCCTACCAGGGACGTCGTGCCTTTATCGCCTGTACGGGTGTAAACTACGCTCTTTTTCATATCCTTATAATGAATAGGTTTAAAAATAAAGTAAGTATGTACGTTTATGTAATTTTCTATTGAAGAATACAATACCTGCCGAAGATAAATCAACGGCTACCGTTACGCCGGGATGAGCGCATACCTGTTTCCAATGCTCCCGTGCCTGGCGGCCGCTTTTTATATCTTCGAAAACGAAAAATGTATCGTCGCGTATATATTCCATACAGTTGTGAAACAACCAAAGTCCGTCGGTTTGTTCATGGCGGAGGTTGAAAAAAACCAGATCAGGCTGTTTCATATCCTGCAAAGCCTGCGGAAGCGTTTGTTTATAGTCTCCTTCCCTTACATCGACAGGCGTTTTTGCCGCTTTATCATATATGCGGCGTGCAACAGGCAGATACTCCGGTATATTTTCCAAAGAAATACAGTTTATCCCGGTAGCATACGAAGTTAGGTATAAAGTAGACAACCCCGTTGTAGCCCCGATTTGAATTATATTTTGAGGTTGAAAATAATTCGTCAGCCTGAATAGCAGCGCCCCATGTTTAGGGCTAATTGCTTTACGACCGGCAAGACTCCCCTCTTTGAAAAGAAGTTGTTCCCCGATCAATTCAACAGCATCCAAAGCATAATAACGGCAACGCTCTTCAATAACCTTTGTAATAAGGTTATAAACAAACGGCGAGTGGATGCCATGCCCTCTGATATGGCGTATTCGTTCGCAAAACATTCTTATAAATACATTTTTACCGTTAACATTTAACCGGCTAAAAGTAATCGTTTTTTTCACATGGAGCGCCTGCTTCCATTCATTTCTTAACGTTAGATTATCTGTCTGACTACTTTTTCACCTCTTCTTTCAGCATTCAGCCTGTTTGTAAATACCTGTATATAAATGAATATGACTGAAAGGAAGTTCTTTCAGCTTCCTTTCAGCCTTTAGATAAAAGGAGAAGTATTTATTCCTTCAAAAAATGTTGCGTAACGTTACGATTTTCCGCGTAAACACACTATGATGCCTTTAGCGAACCACTATGATGCTTTACTGAAGGCATTGTAATGGTTTCCGAAAGACACTATAATGGTTGACTGAAGATATCATACTGATTTTTTTTCTTCCGGCAGTGACTGACTTTTTTCCCTGAAAGGAACGCTGAAAGGATTTCTCTTCAGTCATTGACGTTTATACACAGACACTTATAAGCCGTCTGAATGCTGAAAGAAGAGGTAAAAAAAGAAACGGGGAGGGGGGCGTATCCGAAACAAGCGGTATCGAAACAGGCGCCGCATAAAAACAAGTGAAATCCTGCACATGGCAAAGTGTTTGGTAACTTATTTTACTTCAACACTTTGCCTGATATGGAAATACAACTATCTTCGGATTTAAGGTAATTATAAACTAATACCTCACTATTTAATCTATAAACTTCAACCCAAACCCTGGAAGATCCGGCGGGGTTAAGCGACCTCTTCTTAATTTATAAGGGCTTAAATCCATGTCGTCTGTAAAGCAGGTTACGCCTTCGATGGTAGGGGTATTGCCATAAGCGGCTGTGAATTGCGATACATAGAATGATTTAATCGTGTCGCCCCATGCGTGGGGGGAAGCCATCATACCAATTGATTTTAATGTGGTATTAAGTTTGCGCCACCGGGTTAATCCCAGGTTATCGCGTATATCTTCCAGATATACATCCAGAAGGTTTTCTTTTCCTAATTCGAGGGCGAGTTTCAGGTCGGGGTTGGCTTCGCCATCAGCAAGCAAAGTATTGCGTCTCCCGTTTTTAACTAACCATTCTTTCAGCTTTGCATAGTCTTCCCGCGTTTCGCGGAAAGGTTCTTCGATCCAGAATAATGGAATATCTTCGATTCCTTCCAGATAAGATATAAAATAATCTACGGTAAAGGCATCGTTTCCATCTACAAGGATATCGCAGTCGGGGAAATTTTGATAGATACGTTTGGTTACTTCCATATCGGCTTTTAAACCCGCTTCTTTGGACATCCATTTCCCGCCCCGACCTATTTTTACTTTGAGCTGACGATAACCGTAGTTATAATCGAAGGAACAGTTATCCAGAATTTTGCTCAAGCCTGCCGGATTGCTTTCGGGCTCCATTTCGTCGAAATAAATCATACCCGAATAGCATTTGGTTACGATCGGCTTTTCGGAACCCATCAAAGCATACGCCGGTTTATTGAGAATGATACCTGCCAAATCGTGCAAACAGAAATCATAGATGCAGTTCTTTTCGTCTAACGTACCTGCTGATGGCGCGAAAAGTTCAGAAACCTTTTTCCCTTTTATCTGCGGGAATAATTCTTCGGCACGTTTTCTATCGCCGGCTACCATTAATCCTAAGCCTTGCGCGCCTTTATTTGTAGTCAGGATACAAAATGTGAGTTTCGGACCGTATCCGTGAAGTCCCAGCCGGGAGTTTTTACCCACCAAACGTGGATACTTAAAGGATGCTTCCCGGAAACTGATATCCTGAATTGTATGATAGGATAAATCTTCCATTCCCGCTTCAGCGGCAAGGTATTCGGCGGCTTTACCTGCCACAGCGGATGGAATAAATAAAGAAGCGGAAGTAGCAGCCACTGTTTTTAAGAAATTTCTTCTTTCCATAATGTATTTATTTTACTTTTTCGACAGTTGAGAACAAATAATCGTTTACCCCGTTGATCTGTACGCCTATCCGGGCATAAAGATTCTTTTCGGTATGGTCGGTAAGGTCCATTTCCAGCTTAATGTTTTCCGGATCGGAAGGTTTAGATACAGCTATTTTGGCAATGTTTCCTGTACTCGATTCATCTACAAATGCCGTTCTGTTAATAAACAGATAAACATTGCTGATATTCTTCCCCGATGTTATTTCCTCAATTTTACAGGTTGCCGTCAGTTTATTACCGCTAATCAAAAACGATTCGTTTTTAACGAGATAATAGGGCGTTACTTCGTATTGGCATTCGGTAAATCCTTTTACATTGACAATAACCGTATCGCGTTTATTTACCCACGGACCGTTGTTGTCGCGATGTACCATTTTGTATTCGCCATTGAACAGCATGGCTTTGAACGTTCCATCTTGCGAAACATATACCGGAATGGAATTTTTCAACGCATAACCATCCTGAAACAGGAGTATCTACACTTTTTCCCCGCTTCCCCTTACTTGTACAGGTTCGCCATTGCAGGTAACTTTCCCCATTAATACAGATTTGGGTTCATCATAGTTGTCGTAACTGCAACTATACAGGCACAGAACTAAAAGGCTTGTAACTATATAAATAATCTTTTTCATATCTATTGTTTTATTATTACTGTAAACGTTTACATAATTAATATAATATCAACCTATTGGAATGGATTCCTTACCATCTTCGGGTTGTTGTTTATCCAGTTATTATCAATAAAATTATAATAATTATTGAGCTGGAAATTCCTCGGATAAGTGGTCGCGCTGCATTCTTTCTTATCGAACACCCATTTACCGTGGGCAGGATGTCCCGGTTGATTGATTACGAACGGGAATAACACATAATGTACCGCGTTGGGGTTAGTCTTTTCTCCGTCCCAAAGTTTATCGGCAAGCCTCCAGCGTTTGAGGTCCCAATACCTGTGGTTTTCAAAAGCGAATTCCACATACCGCTCGCGTACAATATCGTCCAGCGTGATAGCGGTAAGTTCCTGTATCCCGGCTCTGCTTCGTACCTGATTGATGTATCCCAGCGCCTTGGCAGTTTGCCCTAATTCCATAGCTGCTTCGGCGGCAGTGAGCAATACTTCGGCATATCTCATGCGAACAAACCATATTTCGCTTCCCCTCCCGATGGTTCCCGACGATTTTGTTTCGTCCATAAATTTGCGGATGTCGAATCCCGATTTATTGGTATATTTATCGGTAGTTGCTACGGGGCCGTTTTCGTTTGTTATCACCTCTCCGGTTTGTTGGTCGGCACTTCCGGGACGACCGATCTCATCTGCCCACATACCGTCTTTCAGGTATTTTCTTCCGGTCTGGTAATTAATTACTTTTCCTCTGAATGTTGATCCAGGATATATAACCGTTCCATACAGCCGCGCGTCTTTATCTTTGAAAGCATCCTGTGGTTTATCGTAGAAAATATATTCCCCGTTGCTGTCTTTTGTTTTTATGGAGCCGTCGCGATCATTTTTGTATTCAAATGCTTCGACCAGATTGAGGACAGGAGTTACCGTGCTTGCTTCTTTATCTTCGCGAACGGAAACCGGAATGTTTGCCGTGGTGAACTGATGCGCATTTCCGGGATATTTATAATCGACAGCCCAGATTACTTCCACATTGTTGCTTTTTATACTTACGGCTTCGTAGAAGTTCATTCCTTTATCGGGGTTTGAGTCCTGAAGCCTGTACTTTCCGCCTTTTATTATTTCTTCGGCAGCTTCGAGGGCTGTTGTGTAAAATCCGTTTGCTTTATCGGCGGGGATACCCACTTCGCGGTTATCGGTTTGAACAGGGCTTACCATCCGGTTATTGTATTTTGCAATAGAAGCCGCATAGATTGCCGCGCGTGATTTCAATGCCAAAGCCGCCCATTTATTTGCTTTTGCCGCATGAATGGCAGGTTCTCCCGACAGCATGTTTTCGCGAACAATTTCATCGCATTCGCTGATGATATAATTGTAGATAGCTTCTTCGGTCGAGCGGGGATGTTGCATCGGAGCGATGTCCATGCCTGATGTATAAACGAATACTTCATCGCCAATGAGAGGCATTCCTCCCAGACAGCGCGCCATATTGAAGTACAGCCATGCACGGATAAAGCGGGTTTGTCCTTCCAGTTCCATTTTGTATTCATTGTCGAGGCTCGACTCTCTTACATTTTTAAGGAACTGATTGATATTGCGGAGTAAACCATAGTCGTACACCCGCCAAAGGGTATTGCTGAAATCCTTGCCGGTATCGGGCGAACCGTCCGATATACATGCTTCGTCGAGATGTATGTAATCCATGTTATTGGTGATGGACTGTCCCCAGTTTATACGTCCGTACAGGTTTGCCAGAGCAGATTCCGTCATGTTCATATCGCCGAATATCTGATCGCTTGTAAGAAGCAGGTCGGGTTCCCTATCCAGAAAGTCGGAGCAGGATAATATCAACAAGGAGGCAAACACACATAAATATATTTTTATTGCTTTCATAACTATCAGAATTTTATATTAGCTCCAACATTAAACACACGGGTAGTAGGATAAATGATCGCCGAGTTCGATGTTATTTCGGGGTCGATGCCTTCTACATTTGTCAGGTAGAAAAGATTTTGCCCGGAAACGTACAATCTGCAAGCGGTCATACCGATTTTATCGAGCCAGTTAGCTGGAAGATTATATCCCAGCTCAAAGTTTTTAAGTTTAATATAATGTACGTTATATATCCAGAAAGTACTTCCCCAATAGTTGCTGTGACTGCTGTTTCCTTTCAACATGGTGGGGTATTTACCCGGAATAAGTCTGCTGTCGGGATCGGTAGGATCTTCGAGATGCCATTGATTTCCCAAGGTAAACTGCGGCGAGTTGCAACTGTTCTGATAAGGCATTCTCAATTCCCGGTCTTGTGTCCATGTGTTGAACGACGACCCGGAAAAGTCTAACGCCAAATCGAAGTTCTTCCACTGAAACTGAAAATTCAGTCCGTAGTTGAGGAATGGAAGCGAACCTTCCCGATAACCGACCGGGCGTTGATCCATATCATTAATTACATTGTCGCCGTTCACATCTTTGTATTTAATATCTCCGGGACGCAGGGAAGTATTCCCTTTGCGGTCGTTGTCGATGGTATAGTTTTCAATTTCATCCCACGATTGGAACTGTCCGATGGCTTCCAATCCCCACGTGATATTTTTATATCGTTCGTAAGAAGAATTACGGTATTCGTGCCAGGAGTTACCGAAACGCGGTTTGTATTGATGCCAGTTGTATGCTCTCGAATACGAGAAGTTGCCCCCGATGGAATATTTCAATACTCCTTTATAATCTCTCCATATAAGGGAGCCGTCGAAGCCTTTATCCATATCAGAATCGAGGTTTTCTTTGGGCAGGGAGAAACCTACTTCGCTGGGCAAAAGTACATCATAACGCGAGGCGGGTAAACCTGTACGTTTACGGGTAAAATAATCGAGCGAACCGCTTAGCCGGTTGTCGAAGAATCCGAAATCGATACCGGTATCGAATATTTTCGCTTTTATCCACGAAAGGGTGATAACGGGCAGCGACCGGGGTTGGGCGCCATACAGGTACTTATCATCGAGTACCGCGCCGGTTTGATAATAGTTATAACCGTCCATGTAATCGAAAGCGCTGTATCCCGATACATTATCGTCGCCCAATAATCCGTAAGAGGCGCGTATCTTTAAATCGCTGAATACTTCTGGAAGCGGCGATTGCTTCCAGAAGGTTTCTTCCGAAATTCTCCAACCGATGGAAGCGGACGGAAAGAATCCCCATCTGTCGTTGGGTGGAAATTTCCAGGAGCCGTCGTACCTCATCGCTAATTCGAGCAAATATTTCTGAGCGTAGTTGTAGTTTATCCTGCCTACATAGCCTATCCGGGCTTCGGTACGGTTTTCACGGTCGTCGAATTTATCAATAGTTTCGTAGTCGAAAAGGTCGAGTGCGTTCGAAAGCGGTATGGAATGTATGGTAAATTCCGGATTGTCTTTTTTAAATGATTCCGCCGCACCTACGGCATTGATATAATGATCGCCAACATTTTTTTCGTAGATTAACTGAATCTGCGCTTTTATCTCTTCTTTCCGGTACACATTGCGGTTTTTAAAGGGATTATCCATGCTAAACACTACGGGATAGGTATCGGCGGCTTCATCGTATCCGTAGAGTTTATACGTGTATTCCTGGTTATCGGCGTATTTCTGGGAATAGAAATAGGATACCAGTCCTTTGGCTTTCATCCCTTTAAATAATTCATATTCCGCGTTGTAGTTTACCTGAACTACCCTGAATGTTTCTTCCGCTTTGCCGGAAAGTTCATAGTTGAGCATCGCAAAATTTGTATCCGAATAGGATAATGAAGGCTTTGACGGATATTTGGGGTTATCGTTCGCATACGGACCGATAGTCGGGAGATTCCTGTACAAAGCCAGGAACGGCGATTTAATATCGTCACCCGGAACACTCGGATTTTTCTTTTGCTCAATGCGTCCGCTTATGGTACTGCCCATTTTGAAACGATCGGAGATATTAGCGTCTACGCTGAGGTGTACATTCGTGCGGTTAAAGTTTCCATAGTTTACCACCACGGATTCCTGAGTGGTATTACTGATTGCCATGTAATAGTTTACTTTATCGGTTCCGCCCGAAACATTCGCGCCAACATAATACATAGGTCCGCCGTCGAAAATATAATCGTACCAGTCGAAGGGGCGGTATCCTTTTTCTTTTCCTTCCATCCATTTGTTATACTCGTCGACGGTATATTGCGGACTTTTGGAGCCTGTGATTACATCGGATTGCATGACGCTGCGCACATAGGTTTTCGCATCTGCCGGACGTGGAAACTCCATAAAATCCTGCCAGCCGTAACGGGCGTTTATGCTTACCGTGTTCCTGGATTTCAGACTTCCTTTTTTGGTAGTTACTACCATTACCCCGTTGGCAGCCTGTAATCCGTAAATTGCTGCCGAAGCATCTTTCAGGATGGTAATGTTTTCAATATCATTATAGTCGATGTTATTAAACTGTCCCTCGTTTTGCTGAACGCCGTCGATAACATACAGCGGGGTTCCCATATTACGTATGTTAATCATGGTTGTTCCTCCCGGGCGACCATCGTCCTGGCGGAAGTTAACTCCGGCGATCTTTCCGGCTAATGACCCAGAGGTATTTACGGCGGACGAGCGCGCCAGGTCTTCATCGCGTATGGCGGCAATGGCTCCTGTCATCGTAGGCTTTTTCATGGCTACCCCGTAACCGGTAATAACGACTTCTTCTATAACCCGTTGATCGGATGCCAGTTGTACTGTTAAATAATGCTGATCTGTTACCGTTATGCTTTTTGTAATAAAGCCGATATAAGATACGATGAGGGTTTGTCCCCGCTCTGTTTCCAGAGAGAATTTACCATCGATATCGGTAATAGTTCCCTTATTGGCGTCTTTTATCCGTATATTGGCTCCGATCAGTGGTTCTCCACCGGCATCGGTGACGATTCCCGTTATCCGTTTGCCGTTCTGTTGGGTTACTATAATGCTTGGCGTGATTTCCGATAAATTAATCTGCCTTGATTTCAGGATTATGTAATCGTTGTTGAAAACATAGTCGATATCCGTTCCGCTCAGCGCCTCATTCAAATAATCTTTAACTGGTGCAGACTTGTTTTTCAGTTGAATTTCTTTCGCGGTATCGACTTCGCTATGGCTATATACTACCAGATATTCGGTTTGTTGTTCGATTGCCCGTATTAAATCCTTGATTGTGATTTTCTCCGTTTTAAGGTCAATCACCGTGTTCTGTGCATCCGTATTAATTGCCATTAGTTGAAAGACACAAACAAAGGATATAAATAGTGTTGCTTTCATAACTCTAAAGGTTGTTTTATTATTTTTTAAAAATAATGTAATCGACAAAGGTTTTATTTTCATAACTTTGCATGGTTAAGTGAATACTCGATTTTACTGATTGTGTTTGCTTTTCTTTGCGGCAGATGTGGGGCATCTGCCGTTTTTCATGGTCGGCTCTTCATATTATCATAGGCAATATTGTTTTAAGGGTTAATTATCAGGAGGTATCGCTTCTCTACTCTAAAATAATTATATTATTCTCTTCATCTTTCACTATTTTAAAATTGTGTATTTCCTGTATTACCTGGAGTATTCCCATCACACTGTCGCGCTGACGGAATTTTCCCGTATAAACATGTTTGGAGAGATTAGGATTCTTAACTATGATCCGTGTGTCATAATAAAGTTCCAGCTTCTTCACGATATCGAGTAGATTGGTTTTGTTGAATACATAAATTCCTTGTATCCACAAAAAATCTTCTTCGTTGATTCCTTTGGAAACTTTCATTTCCCCGTTTTTATAATGCAGGGTTTCGTTGGGTTCCATAATAATGCTTCTGGACTCGCCAGGTTCGGATATGGCGATGGAACCATTTACGAGGTTTATGTTTACCAAATCATCTTCCACATAATCGTAAACATGGAAACTCGTCCCCAAAACTTTTATATTCAGGGAATGGGAAGATACAAGGAATGGTTTCTGTTTATTGCAGGTAACATTAAAATAGGCTTCTCCCGAAAGTTTCACTTCACGTGTATCTTTCCCGAATTCGCTTGGGTAGGTTAAGGTCGATCTCGCATTCAGCCATACTTCGGTACCATCACTCAATAGCAAGGAGGCTCTTTGCCCGGCGGGAACAGAAAGGGTATTGAAGGTTATCTCCGTTTTTCCGGCGTAAAAATAAAAATAATAAGAGGCTGACCATGCCGTAGAAAAGAGTAACGCGATCACCGCCGCATAGCGAAGATAAACGCTGATCTTCTTTCTCCGTACTTTCCGTTGGTATGTTTCCATAAATTGCGGGTAGGATAAATTTCCTTCTATACGGTCTTTCGTTTGATCGGCAAGCGATATCAATCCCCCCATATTGCGGTAGCGGATAAATTCTTCTTTTAATTCTTTGTCGGAGTTTACTTCGCGCAGAAAAGACAGGCGTTCCGACCTGTTCATTTCTCCGTTGAAGTAACTTCCTGTTTTTGGATTCATATTATTTTGAGCTGTGTTTATTAATAAAACGATTGAGGTGAGATGATCCGCCAAAAAGATACTAAAAAAAATGAGAAAATGAGTTTTGAGGAGAATAACAAGACCAGTTTAAGGAGGTAAGAACAACAGTACCAGGAGAGTAACACCCCTTAGTCATCCCGGAGGGATGTAGAAGCGATAGTCTGCATCTTGAGATAAGGCTTCCTTCTCTTGATGCAATTTTCAACAAAAAAGGAATAAAAACAAGGGAAATAAATCTTTCAGTTCTATCCGTAGTTTTTTGTAGGCAATAGCCATCTGGCTTTCGATGGTATTCACGGATATATTTAATTCTTCGGCAATTTCTTTTTGCTTCTTTCCTTCGATTTTGTTTTTAATAAAGATTTCGCGGCATCGTTCGGGAAGAGTATTTAATGCTTTTTGAACGATTTCTTCGATATCTTCCTGCGAAAAAGAATGTTGGTTGAAAGAATCTAAAGAATCGAAGCTGGCTTTGAGGGAGAGATAGTATTCCTCGGCTATTTCGTCGGCAGCTTTTTGCACGACCATTTTATGCCTGAGGAAGTCTGTACATTTATTTTTGGTAATTAAAAAGAGATAGGAAAAGATATTTTGGTATGTAGATAAAAGCGTCCAGTTTTCGAGAAGGTGCGTGAAAACATCCTGAACGATGTTTTCAGCATCTTCGTCGGCAACTACATATTCTTTTGCAAACCGTTTCAGTTTGGAATAGTGCGATACGTATATTTCTTTAAATTCGAGAGACAAAATTATTACTTGAGAATTACCTTAAATCCGCAGATATTTGTATTTTCATATCAGGCAACGTGTTGAAGTAAACTAATTTACCAAACACTTTGCCATGTGCAGGATCTCGCTTGTTTTTATGCATCACCAAAAAAAGTCTTGCGCGATGAAATTACAAAAACAATTACAAACTGTCATTCCTTTTGCGGGAATTTCTTTCGTTATTGAAGATTTTAACAGTTGCGGCCTCTCCGGACTGACAGGCAATATTCTGGGTATAAGGAATTTATCCGGCTATCAGTATAGCGATATAATCTGCGGCTGGTTTTCCGTTTTCTTTTCCGGCGGCGATGTTATTGAACATAAAGGTGCAATAAAAAACAGAGAGGCTTACTTTTTATCGTAAATCTCTCTGTTCCACGTAGCGAGACCCGGGATTGAACCGGGGACCTCATGATTATGAATCATGCGCTCTAACCGGCTGAGCTATCTCGCCAATCCGGCCTTTTTCAGACGGGGGCAAAAGTAGGGGTTATTTTTATCTTGTGCAACTCTTTTATGAAAAAAATAGAGGCTTCAATTTACCGGGTTCCGAAATGATTATGCATAAAAAATATTTTTTCTGCCTCTAAAGTGATAGACGATTCGATTCTTTTACATATCTTAGGGCGAATTTAATGGATTAAGGGATGAAAAAGGAGAAGTATCATATTGAATACGTTTTTGACACCGTTTCGCGAAGAAGTTTATGGAATCATCTCACCACGCCACCGGGGCTTGCTTCGTGGTTTGCCGATGACATATCTGTTTACGATAATAAGTATATCTTTAAGTGGAGCAAGCAGGAGGAAGAGGCGGAAATCGTGTCTATAAAGCCGGAAATGAGTGTTCGCTACCATTGGGTGGCCGAGGAAGACGACTCTACTTATTTCGAGTTCCGTATACATATAATAGAATTAACCGGCGGCACTGCTCTTGAAATAACCGACTTCGCCGATCCTGACGAAAAACAGGATGCAATCGAATTATGGGATTCCCAGATTATTGAATTAAAGCGCACGTTAGGTATTTAATACTATTTTTTCACTACTTTTGCCTTTTCATATAGAAACAGGCAATGCTGAAAATTAAGCGACTATATACATTCATGCTGCAAACATTCCTGCCGTTATTCATCATGACTTTCGGCATCTGTTTGTTTATTGTACTGATGCAGTTTATCTGGAGGTATATAGATGATATGGTAGGGAAGGGGCTTGATATGCTGATATTAGGCGAAATGTTTCTGTATGCCGCCCTGATGCTGGTACCTATGGCGCTGCCCCTTGCCATCCTGTTGGCCTCCCTTATGACATTTGGTAATTTAGGCGAACGCCTGGAGTTGCTTGCCATGAAATCGGCAGGCGTTTCGCTTATTAATATTATGAAGCCGTTGATTATTTTCATCGGGCTTGTCGGTATTGGCGCCTTTTTTTACCAGAACAACGCTATGCCTGTCGTACAGGTTAAATTCTATTCGCTGCTTTACTCCATGCGCCAGAAATCGCCGGAATTGGATATTCCCGAAGGGGTTTTCTTCTCCGGGATTACCAACTATAATGTATATGTAAAAGATAAAAGCGACAAGAATGGCCTCTTGAAAGATATAATGATATACGACTACTCGGAGGGTTTTAATAAAGCCCGCGTGTTTGTTGCCGATTCGGGGCGGCTGAAAATGTCGTCGGATAAATTATTTCTTATATTAACCCTGTATAGCGGCGAATCATTTGAAAATCTGAATTTGAAGGCGCAATCCGGTTCGATGCAGAATACGCAGGCCGTACCTTACAGGAGGGAAGCTTTTCAAAGCAAAGAGCTGTTTATCGAGTATGATGCAAACTTTACCCGGACAGACGAATCTTTCTTCCAGAGCAATTATATCGGTAAGAACCTGGAGAATTTGCAAACGTCTATTGATTCGATGTCGATGCGCCTCGACAGTATGAAAGAAGTGAATGCGAACAACGTATATATGGCTTCGTATAAGAAAGTGTTTCCGGGCGCTCCCCTGAGAGGGACGAAAGAAGGAAAAACGGCTTTACAGGCAGACACCCTGGCGTTGAATTTTGATAGTCTGTATCTGGCAGAACCTGCCGGCAGCCGGGTATCTCTGCTTACGCGGACGAAGTCGTCGCTGGAATATTTAAAATCGGATAATTTCTTTAAAGCTGCCGTTATCGGCGATGAGTCGTTAAAAGTGAGGCGACACCTTACCGAATGGCATAATAAATTTACTGTTTCCATTGCCTGCCTGGTATTCTTCTTTATCGGGGCTCCTTTAGGCGCTATTATCAGGAAGGGGGGATTGGGCATGCCGGTCGTTTTGTCTGTTATCCTGTTTATTTTCTATTATGTAATCAATAATATTGGTTTCAAGATGGCACGCGACGGCGTTTGGCCTGCCTGGCAGGGGATGTGGCTAAGTTCGGCAGTATTGGCCCCTTTAGGCATATTCCTTACTTATAAGGCGGTGAATGATTCTGTTATTTTGAACGCCGACACCTACCTGAATGCCTTAAAAAATCTTATCGGCAGGCGTTCTACACGAAAGGTAGAGAGGAAAGAAGTTATTATTTACAGCCCTGATTATCAAAGCCTGGTTTTGCGCCTTACTGACTTAACGGCTGATTGCCGCGATTACCTGAACAAACAGAAACGCTGGACTAATTATTTCACCTATTGGAAAGAGGGAGGAAAAGACCCAGCCGCCGAACAGTTGACCTTAGCAATGGAAGATATTGTAGAGGAATTGTCGAACACAGACCGGAACTTAGTTTTGAATAAATTAATGGACTACCCTATTATCGGAGGATACAAACAATTAGGCGCCCATCTTAACAAGAAGGTCAGTATGTTCATCGGTTTATTTTTCCCCCTGGGATTAGTTGTTTATTTCATCGCTACTTATCAGCGGAAACTGTTACGCCAAGACATCAATACGGTTATGAAAGTAAGCCGGGAACTGATAGAGATGATTAACGGCCTGTAATTTGTTTATCGCCTGTTTCTACTTTAACGATATGTTTTCTTCTTTATGTTTTCAAACATAAAATAATTACATGTTTGTTTTGAGAATGTATATTACATTTGCCCGTTGCTTAATCGGTTAAGTACACAAAGTACAAACAGTAATAAAATGAAAGTATCATTGAAAGACATTGCAAATCAGTTGCAGTTATCGAAGACGACAGTTTCATGGGTGCTATCGGGACAAGGAGATGAAAAAGGAATCAGTATGGCTACGCAGGAAAAGGTTTTTGTATACGCCAAGAAGATGAATTATCAGCCCAATCTGTTAGCAAGAAGCCTTAATACCGGCCAATCGAGTACGATCGGATTAATCATCCCTGAAATCAGCGATACATTTTATTCTGAAATTGCGCAGGCAGTAGAGACAGCAGCCGAAAAATATGGGTTTTCACTTATGATATCCGCTTCCGGTTCGCAATGGGAGCGGGAAGAAAGGATGATCCGTTTATTCAGGTCCCGCCAGGCAGATGGAATTATCATAGCTCCTACCAAGCAATCCCGAAAAGAAATTTTGCACATGATAGACGATTCATATCCTTTCGTTGTTGTAGACCGCTACTTCCCGGAGTTGAATACTAATTATATCATTATCGACAATGAAGAAAGCAGTTATAAATTAGTGAAGCATCTGATAAAAAAGGGACATAAGAAAATAGCGATGCTGTCTGTTAATTCCTATCTTAAAACACTTATTTTAAGAGAAAAAGGATATATGCGTGCATTAAAAGAAAGCGGTATGGAAATAAATCCGGCCTTATGCAGGGAAGTTCCATTCCATAATTATGAAACGAATATCTTTACTATACTCGACGAGATGTATAGCCAGGAACCGGATATCGACGCTTTTTTCTTTACTACGCATGTTCTTATCTTGGAAGCATTTCGGTATTTTTACGATAATAATATACATATCAATGATATAGGACTGGCTTGTATTCATGATTTATCCACATTCAGAGTACTTGCTCCGCTAATAAATACGGCGAGAATGCCTGTTGAACAAATTGGGAGTGAAGCCGTAAGAATACTGATTAATGAAATTAAGCAAAAGCAATTAAAAATGAAACCATTAAAAAAAGAATCTATCGTATTG
>JAITRG010000171.1 GCA_031288515.1 Tannerellaceae bacterium | reverse complement strand
TTATGGCTGATTAATAGCCTAAAAATGGCTTTTCAGACAGTCATATCCTTTGAATCTTGTTAATTGACTTGCAAATCGTAACTTCAAAATTGCGCATTGGGACTTTTGACACACCCTCTGATAACGCGAGGGCTACGTTTAGTTATTTTCGGGGCGTAGTTTGCGTACTACGGCGCCGGCGCGCCACATTTCGCTTTCGCGGAGCGCTTTTAGTTCTTCTTCCAGTTTCTCACGGTAGTCGGGTTTGCTGTTTGAGTCGATGGAGCGTTGCGCTTCATTGCCTGACGATACTTCTTTATACAGTTTTTCGAGTACCGGCCTGGTTGCATCATGGAAAGGAGTCATCCAATCCAATGCGCCGCGCTGAGCCGTTGTAGAGCAGTTGGCATACATCCAATCCATGCCGTTCTCCGCAAACAGGGGCATTAGCGATTGGGTAAGCTCTTCCACCGTCTCGTTGAACGCTTCAGACGGAGAATGTCCGTTTTCGCGTAATACTTCATACTGGGCAAGCAGCAGGCCCTGGATGGCTCCCATCAAGGAACCGCGTTCGCCTGTTAAATCGGAATAGACTTCCTTTTTGAAAGTCGTTTCAAACAGATAGCCCGAACCAACGCCAATACCCAGCGCAATCACACGATCCCAAGCCTTGCCGGTGGCGTCCTGATAGATGGCAAAGCTGGAGTTCAGCCCGCGCCCTTGCAGGAACATCCGCCGAAGACTGGTGCCCGAACCTTTCGGCGCTATCAATATAACGTCGACATCCGCCGGAGGGATTATAGTTGTCCGTTCTTTGTAAGTAATACCAAAACCATGGGAGAAATACAACGCCTTCCCTTTGGTAAGATACTTTTTGATACGCGGCCATACTTCAATCTGGGCTGCATCCGAGAGCAGGTACTGGATAATCGTCGCCTTTTCGCAAGCTTCTTCGATATCGAAGAGGGTTTCGCCCGGCGTCCAACCGTCGGCTACCGCTTTATCCCACGTTTTACCGCCTTTGCGCTGGCCTACAATCACATTAAAACCGTTATCCCTAAGGTTCAAACTCTGCCCCGGTCCCTGTACGCCGTAACCGATTACTGCAATCGTTTCATTGTTCAACACTTCTCTTGCTTTCTCTAATGGAAATTCATCGCGGGTAACTACATTCTCCACTACGCCGCCAAAATTCATTTCTGCCATAGTTCGTCTCTAAAATTATAAATTATAAATTAAGAATTATATTTAAACTCTACTAACTACTAAGTACAATTGCTAATTACTAACTAATAATTAATAATTAATAATTACTGCCACGTTGTCGCCGCGCGGCAGATGGCCTTTCCTTCGTGGCAAACAGCCTGGCTGTATTTTCCCGGAGACGTTTCCATCGTGTGAAACGTTAACGGCATACCGTATTTTCCTTCCGATAAATACGCTATTTCAAACCGGCTGACAGCCTTTTCTTTGTACATCTCGATAGCAAACCTGTCCAGCAGGCGCTCCATATATTTAATGCTGTTTAAATGTCCGTTCACATCCAAATCGCTGTACTTTACTTCATACGGTTCGCCGGGCGCCTCATTTTCTACGGGAGTTATCTTACCCGGCTTTTCTATCGGGCAGGGCCTGTCTGTCTTATAGGCATTCAGCGCATCCACATCCAGCGGCGCCGGGCGGCGCGTCTCCATATCAATAGCCGCCCAGACAGAACGGGCAAAACCAAACGGCCTTCCCGCGGCATTTACCAATTCAAAGCAACGGCTGGTAAATAAACGGCCCGCCTCTTCAATCCAGGTATAAAGCGTTATCTTTTCCGATATACCCGGATATTCGTCCATTTCGATAGCCAGCCGCGACAATACCCATGCCGTATGGCTGCTGTTCATATCGCTAAAACCAAACCCGCGCTGTGCGGCATGTATGGAAGCGGCATGCAAAAGATACGTACCAATCATCGGAATGGAGATACGCCCCCGGAAGTCTAACAGATAAGATTCTGTTACGAAATGAAATTCGCCTGTTTTACTCTTCTCCATTTTTTATATCCAATTTCGTTTTCATCGCCGCCAGCATATCGCTCAGCCGCTCCACTTTACTTTTTGTAATGGCCACCCGCCCGGAGCGGATAAACTGCAGAACGCCTATTTTACGGCTTAATTCCTTGAACAGCGCCTGCGTCTCTTCATAATGCCCGCTCTTCTCGAGCACGATGCAGTCTTCATTCATATATAGCGCCCGGGTATTATATTTACGGATCAATTCCTCTACGCCTTCCATCTTCAGGAAAAGCTCGGTACTTACTTTATATAAGGCAATTTCCTGATACACCAAATCTTCGTCCGTATTATAGTACGCTTTCAGGATATCGACCCTTTTGTCTATCTGTTTTACCACTTTATCAATCATATCCCGCTCGGCAAACGTTGTAATGGTAAACTTATGAATCCCTTTTATCGCAGAAGGCGAGACAGATAAAGTTTCTATATTCAGTTGCCGCCGCGTAAAGATAATAGTTATCTGGTTAAGCAGGCCTACTGTATTCTCCGAAAATATGATGATGGTATATAATTTTTTTGTTTGCATTTTTTTAGAAGTTAAGGAGTTATTATCCCATAATAATATTCGTAATCGGGGCGCCTGCCGGAACCATCGGATACACCATTCCATGCGTTTCTACATGGGCAACGAGCATATAAGCCCCTTCGTGACCGAGCATTTCGGCAATCGCGCCATCCAGTTCTTCCCGCGCCTCCACAGCCCGGGCGCCAATGCCATACGCTTTGGCTATCCCCACAAAGTCGGGATTATCCATGGTGGTAAACGAGTATCGTTTATCAAAAAACAATTCCTGCCATTGGCGCACCATACCCAGGTAATTATTGTTCAATACGATGATTTTCACATTCAGTTTTTCCTGCATGATAGTTCCCAGTTCCTGAATGGTCATTTGCAGCCCGCCGTCTCCCGTAAACAGGCAAACCGTACGATGGGGCGCGCCCATCTTTGCCCCGATAGCGGCAGGAAGCCCGTATCCCATCGTGCCTAATCCGCCGGAAGTAACCACGCTCCGGGTTTGGCTATAGTTAAAATAACGGAGTCCCATCATTTGGTTTTGTCCGACATCTGTAACCAAGACCGCTTTATTTCCGGTAGCTTCCGTTATTTTACGGATAATTTCCCCCATTTGCAGTTGCCGTCCGGCTTCGGGGCGGAGTTCCTTCTCAATTACCTTTTCATATTCTTCTTTCTCGTGCAAGGCGAAACTCGCAATCCATTCCGTATGGCGGGCCGGTTTCAACAGACGGGTAACCGCCGCCAGCGTTTCCTTTGCATCGCCCCATACAGGCGCGTCTACCGGCACGTTTTTACCTATTTCGGAAAGGTCTATATCGAAGTGAACAATTTTGGCTTGCCTGGCATAAGCCTGAAGGTTGCCGGTCACCCGGTCGTCGAACCGCATGCCAATCGCGATCAATACGTCGCATTCATTCGTTTTCATGTTCGGGCCTACATTGCCATGCATACCAAGCATCCCTTTATTCAGCCGGTAGCCGGTTGGCATCGCCGATAAGCCAAGCGCCGTAGAGCCGGCCGGAATATCCGCCTTTTCAAGAAAAGCAAACAACTCTTTTTCCGCTCCGCTCAATATCACGCCCTGCCCCACCAAAGCAAAGGGTTTCTCCGCGCCATTAATCAAGGCCGCGGCCGCTTCTACCTGTTCCGCAGCAACGTCGGGAACCGGCACGTAACTACGTATATAGTTCACCTTTTCATACGCATAATCAACCATTCCCACCTGAGCGTCCTTCGCAAAATCAAGCACAACCGGCCCGGGCCGTCCACTGGAAGCGATATAAAAAGCACGCGATACAGCCCAAGCTATTTCCTCCGGCTTACGTATCTGATACGCCCATTTGGTAATCGGCAGCGTAATACCAATCACATCAACCTCCTGAAAAGCGTCTGTCCCCAAGAGAGGGGAAGGGACTTGCCCGGAAATCACCACCAGCGGCGTACTATCCATCAGCGCATCCGCTATGCCTGTAATCGTATTGGTAGCGCCCGGCCCCGACGTTACCAACGCGACTCCCACTTTGCCCGACACTCTTGCATACCCCTGCGCTGCATGGGTAGCTCCCTGTTCGTGTCTGACAAGTATATGTTTCAACCTGTCCTGATAATCATACAAACAATCATACAACGGTATCACCTGCCCTCCCGGATATCCGAAAACAGTATCTACTCCTTCGGCTATCAACGTCTTTAACATCGCTTCCGAACCGGAGATTTTAGCCCTCTTATCTATCGCATCATTCATATTTATTCCTTCTTTTTATATCGCCAAACTATGTTTCGTTGTCAATCGCCTACAATCCTTACGGCTCCCTTATCCGCTGAAGCCGCCATTTTAGCATACGCCTGCAACGCTTTCGAGACGCTGCGCTTACGGCGAGGCGGGGTAAATGCTTTTGCGCCCCGCTCCTCTTCCGCTTTCCTGCGTAAATCCAATTCTTCATCCATTACATTTACCCGGATTGTACGTCCGGGAATATCAATCTCAATCCTGTCGCCATCTTTCAGCAAACCGATAGCGCCGCCTGCCGCCGCCTCCGGCGATACATGTCCGATGGACAGGCCGGATGTGCCGCCGCTAAAGCGCCCGTCGGTTATCAGGGCGCATGCTTTCCCTAAATGTTTGCTTTTAATATAAGAGGTAGGATAAAGCATCTCCTGCATGCCCGGCCCGCCTTTCGGCCCTTCATGGGTTATCACTACTACATCGCCAGCCGTTACCTCGCCGCCTAATATACCTTCGCAGGCGGCTTCCTGCGAATCAAACACCTTCGCCGGGCCCGAAAAGCGGAAGTTGCTTTCGTCTACGCCGGCTGTTTTTACCACGCATCCGTCTAAAGCGATATTACCGTATAATACGGCCAATCCGCCGTCTCTTACATAAGCGTGCGCCCAATCGCGGATGCAGCCTTTTTCCCTGTCCGTATCCAATTCCTTATAATAGCTTTCCTGCGATCCCATCACTAAATTAAAGCGGCGGGCAGGCGCGCTCTTATAAAGCGCAAGCGCCTCGTCTGTTACCTCCGGCGAAAGAATGCTATACCGGGCGATTGCTTCGGATAAGGTTAACCCGTCTACACGTTTTACGCCGCCATCCGCCAGGCCGGCTTTCAGCAATTCGTCCATAATGGCGATTACTCCGCCGGCCCGGTTCACATCTTCTATATGATAAACCGGCGTATTGGGAGCTACTTTACAAAGGACAGGGGTTTTCCCTGACAGCATATCGATATCCTTCATGGTGAAGCTTACTCCCGCTTCATGCGCTATCGCTAATAAATGAAGTACCGTATTGGTAGACCCTCCCATCGCAATATCAAGCGACATGGCATTCAGAAAGGCTTGGCGGGTAGCTATGCTGCGGGGAAGCGTCGAATCATCGCCATCCCGGTAGTACTTATACGTATTTTCAACAATCAGGCCGGCTGCTTTCTTAAACAGTCGAAGCCGGTTGGCATGGGTAGCTACAATGGAACCATTACCCGGAAGAGCCAGGCCAATCGCTTCGTTCAAACAATTCATGGAATTGGCGGTAAACATACCGGAACAGCTTCCGCAGGTAGGGCAAGCCGCATATTCTACTTTCTCTATTTGTTCATCGCTTACCGAATCGTCGGCCGCTTCAATCATTACATCGATCAAATCCAGGGCGCGCCCGCTTAATGCGCCCGCTTCCATCGGCCCTCCCGAAACAAATACCGCAGGGATATTCAATCGCATGGCGGCCATTAACATGCCGGGCGTGATTTTATCGCAGTTGCTGATACAAACCAAGGCGTCTGCTTTATGGGCGTTCGCCATATATTCTACGCTATCGGCTATCAAGTCGCGCGAAGGCAAGGAGTAAAGCATTCCGTCGTGTCCCATGGCAATGCCGTCGTCAATAGCAATCGTATTAAACTCGGCGGCAAAACAGCCTAATTTCTCAATCTCCTTTTTCACTAACTGTCCGGTTTCATGCAAATGAACATGGCCGGGGACAAACTGAGTAAATGAATTGGCAATGGCAATGACGGGTTTTCCCATCTGTTCTTCTTTCATTCCGTTTGCGCGCCACAAGGCACGTGCGCCGGCCATCCGCCGCCCTTGCAGGCTACTTGCGCTTCTTAATTGATTCTTCATATTTTTCATCCATAAAAAAAGCCCTTTCTCGCAGGAGAAAGGGCTTCAGAATTATTTTTTACGGCTTACCATATCTTACGCACACCTTTCTCCCCGCCTGCTAATGACCAAGAGGACCACGAGAATGATGTTATTAAGAATATTGCTTACCATTTGTTACTGTTTTTCCTTTAATTGGCGCAAATGTAGAACAATATTTTTTACAGACAAAAAAAATGACAGTTTTTTTACTTCACCCATAGCTTTATCGCTTGCGGTTCTCCGGCGATGTTTACGATATAGGCGCCTTTATCCAGAAACTTCTTTATCAGCAAAGGCTCAATAGCGGTTACTGCCTGCTTATATAGCAACTGCCCCTGCATATTATAAATCATCGCCTCTTTGTTAAGCGCTTTCTCCGTAAGCCCTTGTACGACTACCCGCCCGGAAGAATAGTAAGCGGATAAGGGGGGCGTAGCCTTTATATCGTCTGCGCTAACCAAAGCGCTGTTAAAATGAAGGGTAAAACGGTCTGCCTTATCGGACGGGGAAGAAAGAAAGGTATACCGCGTTTTCATCAAATCTACCAACTTTCCGGTCTTATGGTCTTCAATGATAACAGACGTGATCGACTTTAACGAATTAAGCCGTTTCGCCGTTAAGGTTATCTCCTGTTGCTGATTAGACGGCACAAGGTACATGGTCAATCGTTTTGTATCGGGTTTAACTACGTTTGTAATCAACTCCTTATTGTTCGTCGAACGGGTGTATATCTGATTTACGCCTCCGGTTCTGTTGAATAATTTCTCCGCGTCATATCGATGAGTCCCTTTCATTGTGGCGTCATTTCGGAACACGACGCACAAACGGTCGTAACCGCCGGTTATATTATCCCTCGTTTCGATAAGCAGTTCATCAATCACTTCCTGCCCGGCGCTTCTTAAAAAAGGGGCCGCCCCATGAGAACGTTTGGAAAGAGGTATTTTAAAACTATTCGGCGTATCCGTTTTCTTTTCAACGACAAACATCTGCATCGGGGCTATCAATGGGTTGCCGTCATAGGTAGCTCCCACTTTACTAATATGCAGGAAGGAAGCGTTAAATGCAAAAGTCATCTTTCCGCCGACATTTCCATATGTACCCGTACTGCCTTCATTAAGCAGATATATTTTATTATCCATTTCATCATTGCTGAAATTTCCAAAATTGCCCGCCTGAGGATCATCAAGATAAGAAGACAAATCCAACGGAGCAGTAAAAGGATTGCCCAGATAATTAAAACCTTTCGTAACAGGAACTATAACGTCCGACAAATTCAGTTCTTCGCCGGTATACCGGTCTCCATTCTTGTTGAACTGGGTGAATGACGCCGGAGCAAGCATACGCCCGAAAGAATATTTTTCTTTAACTACGTCTTTGAAGTCAGCTCCTTTCCATTGCGAATCCAGCATCGTATTATAATAACCCGGATATGCAGTATGGGAAACCAGCGCCTGCCCCAATATATAACCGACTCCAGGATTTAATTTTGTTAACGGGTTTCTAACCCATAAGTCGTTACGGTCTCCATTAAACAACCGGCTTGTTCCCGGCATGGATAAGAAATTGAAAAAGAAATAATCAGCATAAAGCGCCTTATAAGGAGATGTAAATCCAACCAAACCGCCTCGTGTATGATTATCCCCTAAATCAAGATTAACCTGTACAAATCCATTATCCGCAGAAGCCGTTTCTTTATGGCTGTATATGATTTTACCGACCAATAAATGGGCAACCTGAGACCTGTAGGTCTTATTGGCACTGGGAACAGCCTTCGAGTCTACAACCATACGCCCGTTTGCAAATTTCAGGTTTTCTATCGATACACCCATACCCGCATCTATCACGACTGTAGATTTCAGATAATCGGTAGTAGCCATATTAATAATGACCTGATTGGGGAATTCAATATAATTCACGCTTTTATCCGCCGTCCCTTTTATCTGTTGCGAGGCATTTCCCCTAAATTCAAAAATGCCATTCCGGGAAGAAAACACATGACCTGCCGTCACATTATTAACAAAATCACCGGTTAACACGGTCGTCCCCTCATGTTCAATTTTAGCGTTTTGCCCTTCGGCTTTTATATCGCCTTGAATGTATAAGGTAGTTCCGCCGTCAGTCGTCGCTCCCACATACATTTTTCCGATATTATACAAAGTCTGCGCTTGCGCGAATGGCACACAAAAAAGGAGAAAAGATATTATTATTAATCGATATTTCTTCATGTTCAATAAAAACGCTTATAATGATGTTTTAATTAATTGAATGTCTTTGATACAACGAACCGAACGCCCGGCAGAAAGCTCGGAGGAACCCACCGCAGGAGCGCCTGAACCCGAAAGCGTAAATATACTTCCGCTTGCAGACGTCCATAATGAACCGGAATTACCGGTCGAATCCCCAGAACCTTCAGCTAAATAACCATTTAAAAAATCATCTGCCGGTCCGGCAGGCCAACAGGCGTTATCCGATACGCTCGGAACACGCCAGCCTACAGGACAAGGATCGTTATATGTTTTATCAGTTGACTGCCATAAACCCTGAGCGCGAGAAGGATCGCCCATCCATTGCCAGGCCGTTCCTTTGTAATAAAAGATTATCGGATTCCTGATTGCATTTGATAAATTATCTGCAACTTCAACCGGACGATTGACAACATTCATTGGCGCAACATCTGTTAATTTCTTTGGAAAAGGGTCTTTTCTGCCCCATTGATAAAACATACCGTTATTATCGTCATACCGTCCCAGCGCCCGCTTCATAAATAAGGATACATTCGGGTTATGATAATCTTTATCCATATAATCATTATTATCCATGCACCAAATGTGCCAACTCCACAACACTTCATCGTCATCGATACCGCCGACAAAGGGCGCTCCGCTACCTTTTTTGACAATGGCAACTACCGCATTACTGGATTTTTTCGTTCCGGCTTTGGCCGTTACTTCTATATACCGGTCTTTTAGCGCGCCGGATCCTCCTATGTTAGCAGTAACGATCGACTGCCCGGCTCCTGTTTCCTGCCATATAACTTTTACGTCAAAAGCCGACGGGTCGGAACTAATGCCGTTAAAGAAATTACCTCCGCGGGCCGCATCTGCAAAAGCCAGCGGGATACGGGTCGTTGCGGTATTCTTTCCCGCGTCAAAGCATATCATACGACTGTTCGCGCCGCCGCTCTGTCGAATCGTCACTTCTTTCAGCAGCATACCGGCACGTATGGTTAGCGTTGCTTCACGTTCCACCCCCGTACGGTTTTCTTCCTGCATTTTAATACTAACCTTTCCCGGCGTGTCTTTCTTTCCGGCAGTAGCGCCGTCAAGCGTAACCCAGGAGGGAGCGCCTGATAACGTAGCTTGCCATCCGCCGGAATAGGTTGTATAAACGCTAAGCAGATAAGGGTCGGTTGCCTCATTCGGCGATTTACCAATCCAGGGTTTATCCCAATCGGATAATACTTCGCTTACTTCTATTCCCAACATATACTGGTCTCCAAGATAAACGACTTCATTAACATTTTCGCTGCCGTCCAGCAGCAAGGAGAAATTAAAATCCGACATCGGCGCTTTCAGCGCCTCTTCAAGCGATTGATAACCTTCCTTAGCGCCTATTATATTTATCAGGTAACGATGATTCCGAAGGAGCGGATGATATACGCGTTCCCTGGCAAAATCAACCCTGTAATAGTTGAGCGTCCTGTTATATTCGGCCTCTACAACAAGATAAGCCGGTTTAACGGAATCCGTTCCGTTTACAATTAACGAGTCTGTTTCGGGTACATATATTGTATATTCCAGGATATTACTGCCCGAACCGGGAAGAAATTCATATCGCGCAGGAGTTTCTGTCCGCTTAAAGGTAGCGTTTGTTTTTGTAATTATCTGCTCGCCCCACTGGTCTTTGTCAGGAGCAATATATCCTGAATCGCTACTGTTACACACATAAACACCTTTGACGTCAAAACCGGGTATACCTGCCGCGACGCTTATGTCAACCTTTGCCATTGAACGAATCAGATACACTTTACCTAAGTCTAACGAAGAGTTGGAGTTTATCAATATGGAATCCTTTTTTTGCCCCCACATAGGTATGGGCGTATAACTGCCCGACGTCTGAGCCGAACGCCAGGGAGAACCGTCAAATTTTAACTGATCTACAATTTCCTGCTGCGTAGTAACCCCTTCGGTAAGATTATCCAATGAGATGGAAGAAGGAAGATTGGCAACAAAAATAAAACGCTGCTTCTGGGGCAAACGCCTGAGAGATGTGATAACTTCTTTGGTCATGCCTGTAGTACCGCTGATATTTTGTATTTTAGAGCCGGGAACGTTTACGCGGTACAGAAATTTATCGTCCGAGGGAGGAACGTTGTCTCCCCCGCTGGCAAATGCAAAAATGTCAAGCGAATTAACGCTATTTTCGTCTTCTGCCGTAATGGCATAAGTAACGGGAGATTTTGTTCCCGCCTGCTCGGAACCCGGAAACGTTATTTTAATAGATACTTCCTGTTCGCCCACCGGTGGCGCAGGAGGTTCCGGCCCAACGGGATATTCATCCGAACAGGCGACTAAAAACAGTATCCATAATAAACTCCACTTTTTCATTTTCTTATTCTTTTCTGAATTATCGGGTAATTTTTATTCTTTTTGTTATCGGTCCGGATGTAATATCAATAAACAGGGGTTCCTGAGCTGTATCAGCCACTTTAAAATTGACTGCCTGGCCGGTAGCGGCGGTTGTTGTTCCGGATGAAGGAGTTAATGTAACGCCCGCGCTCGCCGCAGACGTCCAGCCACCCGGTTCTTCCGTTATCAACACAAACGAACCGTTAAACGAGCCGGCGCCTATGTTTTCAAACGAATTACGGTTAATTGCAAAATTATAGGGAGTAGCGTTATACGGACTTTCGCCCATTACCCAAGATTCTATATCTACTGTCATCTTAATCCCTCTTTTATTAAACGCTTCTTCCGGAGTTGTATATCCTTCATCCAGCACATCTGCTATGTTTATAGTATAACAATGATTACGAAGGATTGGTTTAAATGACAGGTTACTATTCTTTTTATCTAAAAAATCCACCCGATAATAGGATTTCCCGGAAACGCCTGAGGCATAATAACCGCCAATGACAAGACAGGTTGCCTGAAGGCCTTCATTCTCTTTTACGGCGTCGGCTTCATACAAATAAATCTCTCGTTTGTATTCCGTCTCCGAAAGAGACGTATATGCAATCGGGCCTTTTACTTTCAGGTTATTATCAACCGGGATACTTGCGCCTGTAACATTGTCTCCCTGCAGATTTGCCTTATCCGGAATTACCCGTCCTTTCCTGTTGCCGTTATATACATAAACATCCGTTAAACGGAATTTACTCTGAGCTGACGGCCGTACTGCGACGTCTATGCGCGACAGCGCTCTTAACATATGAACAGGCTGTAGTTGCAGATTATCCGTTACTTCTACCAGCGTACCTGTTTCTCCCCACATGGGGATCGGTTTATCGGGTATGCCCGGCGACGTTTCTGTCGCATCCCAGCGATCGCTTCCCGAAAGGTCGGATATAATAAGGGCGTATACCTGTTTCTTTGTAGCGTACGTCGTAAAATTAGCATTGCTCACCGCTCCGCTTGCATTGGCTACAACTGCAAAACGATACTTTTCATTATTTTTCGACTTCTTTACCGATATCTTAAAATCTGTTTGTTGCGGATTGGTTGCCGTCGTTCTGGTTCGATAGTCATAATATTCGTCCGAACCCGACTCTTTAAAGACCAGCACATCCACTTCTTTTATCATTTTTTCTCCATCCGGATCGGTTAATGCATATGTAGAAGGAGAGGGCGAAGAGGGGGAGGAAATATGAATAATGGCGTCGACAAATTCATCTGTCGGCGACGGCGGTCCGGGAACTTCCTGCTCTTCAAAAGAACAGGAAAAAGACATGAACAGCATCAAAACCAAAATATGTAGTTTCACATTATGCATCTTCATACAACATAACAATTTAGGGAAAGTTTATTATTCCTCTTATCTTTCAGGATTCCAGATCAACCTCTTCCGGCGTCAATCCCCATCCATTTATATTAACGGCAACAAGCGTTTGCGATGAGTCTAAAACATATTCTATCGTGAACTCATATTGATATTTGAAATCTATCGTAAGCCCATGAACGATGCGCAGGGCTAAAAGAAGTTCAACCAAATTGCTTTTAATAAGACGTTTTTCCGGCTGATTCGTATCCGTTACATATAATACCGGTTCACGATTCTCGGCAAGACGCATAACCGTCAGGCGTGCCGACAGCGTATCTGTTTCTTTTGCAAAAAGCGATGTATATGTAAAAAGACCGGATGGCACAAACTCATTACCAAACGTGTATTTATCATTATCGTCGGAAATTTCCAACCGAAAGGTATTATTATTCCGTATTTCTTCAGTAAGCCCCACCACTTTTACATTAATCGTATAGGTGTCTTGAATCATATCCAATTGAAAGCTCTGATCTGCCATCGTATTAACCTCCAGATATTCTTCCGCGTGCGTAGCATAAAACAGAGGCGCTAACGGCTCATTCGCTACTTTATCTGCCGTTATACGGTTAAGATACACCTGAAGTTCTTTCATCGACGTTTTACCGGGGATAAGCCCATCCGGCGAAACAGTATATTGATTTTGCAGATTTCCCCAGGAAACAAACTTGTATTTACCTGATTTCAAACCGGGGACAATCATATAATAATCCAAGCTCATAGCAGGCTTTTCATCTGTGATTTTCTCTATAAACAGCCCGTTCTCATCAAAAATATACAAATCCACCCGTTTAACATCCGCCAGGTCTATGCCTTCTTTTATGACGCCTGTCGAAGCTTTCGAAACGGGCTTATATGAAAATGAAAAATACACTCGCTTTTCTTTCATACAATCGGACAAGTCATCCTTTATACATGATTGAAGGACAAACGCCAACAATAATGCTACCGTAAAGAAACAGGCTATTTTTTGTAATCGTTTCATTCTTTCTATTCTATTGCAATTCCGATTGTTAAACAATAAACAACAAATCAGTTTTATTTAGAAGTAACAAAGGCAACCATTGCCTTTGTTACTTCTAAATAAATGTTTTTATAAAACATACTTATTTTTCCAGGTCTACGCCTTCTTCTTCAAGCGCCCATGCATTAATCGCGAGAGTTACATCAAGTAAAGCCCGGTTGTCGGACGTATTGTCAACATCGTCTATCTCCCCTGTTGGAGAGCCAATTCCGGTGATACGGTTCAGTGTAAGCGCATAAAAATGGTTACGTTTGGTAATACCTTTTTCGTCGTTACCTTTACCCAGCATTAAATGATAGAAACAATATTGCCCGTAATATGTTTTCATTGGAGCCTTCACGAATGCCGCATACGCCTCAGCGTCAGCTTTATCCTTGAAATAATACATTGAACCGGCTTCTACCGCATGATATGTTACATTAGCGCTAAGATTAGGAGTATATCCCGTCACTTTTACCGGAGCCGGGTCGCCAGCAGTATATGAAAATATTGAATCCGGAGCAAATTTAACCTGGATTGCAGCAAAGGTGCTTTCTCCCAATCTCTTTCGCTTAGAATTATTTTCCGGGGCATATTTAGCCGTACGGTCTTTAACCGCTTTACCATTATCATCAATAACGGTAGTAAAACCCGTCCATTTATTCCAGTCGGTATCCGTAGTCTGAAAGTCATTCACAAAGTTTGCCGCACAATATGCTTTACCGGCAGGAAGTCCAAGTGAATCGGGATAATCAAAATTAGGGTCTTGTCCGAAAGTAGCCGTACCGAAATTAACCTTGCCATAAGGATAAATTTTACCATTCAGATTACCTAAAGCCCATTTCACGCTTGCACCATCAAATGCAGCGCCTGCAGCTTTTAAATTGTCGCCGCTAAATTTATCCCCTTTTTGAACCGTAACTTTTGCAACCATACGATCCACAGGAATTGTAACCGCATTCACTGCATCCACGCTTTCCAGCGGCTGCGCCTTAATGTTGATAGATTGAGCTTCAGAGGCAAACATCGGGAATTCGTCTGTTTTACATAATACTTTAATTGCGTCAACCGTCGGCGTACTCTCGTTTGTTCCAAACCATACATACTTCGATACGCCATTTACCGTTCCCTTTCCTCCCAGTACTTCTTTCATTTTATTTGCGTCGCCGGAGGTCAGGTTAATACCGGCATACACATTATGATTTCCTAACGGCACCACAATTTTAACGGCTTTGTATTTGTTTGGAGTAGTGGCGTCTGTGCTTGGAATCAAACCGCTAAGATTAATTGTAGTATCCACTTTACAAACACCCTGCGTATTAAATACAAGAATCGTTACATCGCGCACTTTACGCTCAGCATCAGTAGCGTTGTCATCCTTATCGCCGCTGGCCCGCGTCAGCGGTGCGGCTTCCTTAAAGTTTACGGTTAAAAGCCCGGTTTCAGTCTCGCCTTTGATTGAAGAATCCGGAATAGGGGTTACCTCTTCGGAGCAAGCCGTAAAACCGGCCACAATAACGGTGGCACACATAAATAATTTAAACATCTTTTTCATTTCTACTCGAATTTAATAATTAATAAAACATTTCTTAATTCTGAATTTATAACAATTGAAATTGCAAATAAGTTGTGTCGATTTAATTTTTAAGCTGTTTATCAGCATTCTCCTTCTTGCGCAATTCTTCCAAATTCCTTGTTGCAACGTCTATACCCGATTCGGATGCACGCTGAAATAAATTTTTGGCTCTTGCATTATTTCCCTGCATCATACTTAAAACGCCAAGGTTATTATAGTATTCGGGAGCGCTCTTGTCAGCCTTCCGTAAATAGCGTTCGGCACGGGAGGAGTCTTTCGTCAATAAGGCGGAAGCGGCGGCGTTCAGGTTGGCAACCGGATCGTCCGGGAATATCCTTACGGCAACCTCAAATACCTCCATGAACTCTTTACTGCCTTCCGGATAGGTATTGGCCACCAGGAACATTTCGTTCAGGCTCAACTGCTTCGGATGCGTCTTGATGATCTGCCGGGCCTCTTCCACCTGAAAGTTCTTTGCGTTGTAGTCTATCTTTGCCGCCACCCGCCTCAACCGGGGGTATAGCGTATGTAACAACTGCTGATAGGTACGCCCCCCGTTCAATGCCTTCAAACGGTTCTTACGCTCCGCCGGGTTGTAATAATTAATGATAGACAGAATCGTGCCTTTGGGTTCGATATGCGAATTTTGCACTAACAGGGCCAAGCCTTCCCAGTCTTCGCCGCCAAAGCCAATCTGGTATAAATGGTCCGATATGCCTGCACGCATCGACAGATAGCTCCGCAAAGCCTCGGCGCGGCCGCGCGATAACCGGTCGTTTAAATTCACATCCCCTTCGGGCGAGGCATAACCGGTGATCATTACGCCCGTTACGGTAAGGTTCTTATCCGTACGTATCTCGTTCATAATCTGTTCTATCTTGGCCAGTTCGCGAGGGTTGTTCCCGAATCCCGGGTTAATTTCCGTACGGGCCACCGGGAAATCGAGGAATACGTCGGACGATTCGCTGCGCGCTTTTACCTGCTCCGCTACCGGACGGATATACGCCACGTTGGGCAGGACGCGGTATTCTTTCGCCCCTTCGAGCACAATGCGGCTGGCTATTTTTTCGGAAGCTATCCGTTGTACGCTCCCCGCCGCGCAACCGCATAAGTCTGTTTCCATATTCATCTGCGCTTCACGCATCCAGTTCTCGAAAGCAACCGATTGCGTATAACGGTATACCTTACGGTTTTCTTTAGTGAGAGGAACCACGCCGTAGTGCGCCTTTTCAACTTCGCGCTCCCAACCGTTCAACGTTACTCCGCGTTTGAAGACCTTATGGCGTTGGCGTCCGTTTAGCATGACGTTTTTCAACTTCACCTCGCGCCCTTGCGGCGAGATCAATACAGGCGTAAGCACAAGCGCCCGCTCCGTGCCGATTTTCACGTTTGCCAAATCAATATCCATTATCAATTGAACGGAATCTTCCACCTGGCGTAAGCGTTGTATTTTTACCGGGATTTGCCCGTCGAAGATGACAGACTCCGTTTGGGCGTTACTGCCAAAGGTTGTGGCAAACAGTATGCCTGCCAAAACAATTATGCAGTTGTATATCTTTTTCATATCATTGGTTCCCTTCTCTTATTTAATAATATAGATGACGCTAACGCCCGCTTTGACAGGCCCAAACCAGTTTTTTGAAAAATCGCCAAGTTTATCTTCACATTTTTCACAGGGATACTTGCCGTGGCTGAGGCGCAGATACCCTATGCCCGCCGTCGCTTCAATACTCCAATGGTCTGTAAGAGTCCAATGGTATCCGTATGAAAAACCTCCGCCATAAAGTTCCCCTTCATAACGATGTTTGTCGAGGCCAAAGATTTTCAACCCCCCAACATTATAACCGGCTACCGTAGCGTGCAATCCTATAAAATGCCCATTAAATTTTTCGCAGAACCAATAACGCGCTTCCGGCTGTATCGCCCAATGCTTCAATTTGCGGTTTTCGGGGAAATCCCACGGATTATAGTTGACAGGCAATTCAAGCGTCCATTTAGGAGCCAAACCAATTTCCAGTCCCAGATTGAATGTGGAAGTAGCGTCATACAACAAATTACTTTTCACTCCAAGCTGTTGTGCAGAGAGTCCCTGAATCATCATTATCCATATAATAAATATCCGGAAATAATGGTTTTTCCCCAAATGAAATACTATACTATACATATTTGTTCATGTCTCATAAAATCAAATTTTCGAACGACACTGTTTTGTGGTGTATTCTTTCTGTTACGATTCTCAAGTAGCTGTAAAAACCGTTATAGCTACAGGACAAAAGTAATAGCATTCTATATAGTAAAAGTGTTATTATTATCATTTTTATTGTCATTTCTTACACATAACGAACATAATATAAAACAGTAGCAGTATCAGGTGTTTTAATGTGTAATTTCTATGGAAAATATTCTCAAAAAAGAAAAATATTTTTAATCAATTATCTTTTTTCGCAAACTATCTTCAAAAAAACGCCTCTCTTCCCATAATGCGAAAGTAAGATTTTCTAATTATCAGGTAAAATAAGTGCAAAAATACAACGCGACATCTCAGGGTATGGACATTGGACGATCTGGCGAACGCTTGTTCCGATGCGCTATACGAAGGTATCGCAAAAGGAATAAGCCGCCGTACCGTACAGATGGACGTCCAGATGATGCGCAGCGAGAAACTGGGAAATGGGCGAAATTGTCAAAGCGCGTAAAGAATACCGCAACCAACGGTTTGTATACGGTATGAAAAAGCGCCGGAAAGACCTGATAACCCTGGCGCTCGACCGTATCCTGCATATACAGACAGCCGAAAAACTAAAAAAAGCGCATGAACAATATGTGTGAAGACAGTGATTTTATAAGACAAGAAGCCGGCTTCGGGCCGGCTTCTTGTCTTATAAAGGGCGAATCGAAAACGATTTACAATTCGCGGATTTTAATATTGCGGAACCAGCAATCATATCCATGGTCTTGCAGGCCGATATATCCTTCCCTGGCGGGGCCTTCTTTGAAACCGGGCCAGTCTTTGAATTTACTTTTTGCCACAAGTCCATACCATTCCGGCGCCCAAAGCGTATATTCTACTACCTTTACGCCATTCTGCGTATGCGTGGCATGCCCGTCTTTTACGCGGATAACAATGGTATTCCACTCGCCGGCCGGTTTGGCATTTTGCGGCAGGGCGGGAAGTATATCATACAACGAACCGGCCAGGTGGTTTGTCAGTTTATTGTCGCCGGCATACCAGTTGTCAAGCACCTGTACTTCGGGGGCGGCATAGTAAATCGGTTTGTCGGGATATTCCACTATGTAATAGAAAATACCCGAATTACCTTCCTTTTCGATTTTCCAGTCGACAGAGAGTTCGAAATTGCCGAATTTTTTATTCGCGAATAAGATATCGCCACCCTGTCCCGAGCCGGCTTTTTCGCCGCGGGCTACTTTCATGGCATTATCGTTGACAGACCAGTTGGCTGCCATTTCCGCAGCATTGCATTTACGCCATCCATCGAAATTTTTTCCGTCGAACAGCAACGTCCAACCTTCGCTCTTTTCTTTCGCCGTGAGCGTATTGGCTATCTGTGCTGCCACAGGGAAAGAACAAACGATAGCCAAAAGCATTGAGAATAATACAACTTTTTTCATGATTATTTACTATTTAAGTTAAACACAGACATTTTCGACGCTAAAGATAGCTATATTAATTCATACCCGCACAAGGTAAATTTGTTTTCTTTTTATCCGAATCGCTATTGCCTTATGGAATCTGCGCCCGCTATTGCATCTATTAAAGTAAAAAGACAAACAAAACGTTTTGAGTGAAGCCTTTTTTTTATAGTATGAATTTTTAAAACGTAGCCGTATGGAAACTAAAAAATCAGCGAAAGCAAATTTGGAAAACGGAAAAACAATGAGCCTGTTAATGGGTTTGGCAGTTGCAACAGCCATCCTGTTCGTCGGTTTTGAATGGGGAACCCAGGATATTAAGCTCCTGGTAAACGATGGAGACGGCGGTATCGAATGGGTAGACGAAACCCCCATTACGATGCCCGAACATACGCCCCCTCCCCCGCCGCCTCAATCAGTTGTGGCAGACGTCTTAACCATCGTAGACGACAATGCGAATGCAGACAACGCAAGCATCGTCACCACCGAAGACACGCCGGACACAGCGCAACCGGACATATACCTGCCGCCGGCAAGCACAGACGATGAGGAAGAAGACGCATCCGTTCCCATTGTTTTTGCAGAAGAAATGCCTCAATTCCCCGGTGGAGACTCCGAATTGATGAGGTTTGTCAACAAGAGTATCAAATATCCGGTAATTGCGCAGGAAAACGGTATCCAGGGACGTGTTATCTGTTCCTTTGTGGTAAATCGCGACGGTTCGGTAGTAGATGCGGAAGTATTACGAGGCATAGACCCGTCGCTGGACAAAGAAGCGCTTCGCGTAATCAACGCCATGCCAAAGTGGATAGCCGGCAAACAACGGGGCAAACCGGTACGCGTAAAATATACCCTGCCGATTACCTTCCGCTTACAATAACCGTTTCAATATCCCAATTCGAAATCCTGGTCGATGGCGGGTATGCCTTCGCTCATCCATTGGGGCATGGGCGTTCCTTTAAGATAGTGTTCGAAGAATTGGAACATGCGCTTTTGGAAATCAACGCGATTCGCTGTCTTCACCGGCCAATGGACTTCTCCGGTATAATTTAATAACCAGACGGGTTTTTGCAGGCGTTTGAGCGCTACAAAGTATTCGATTCCCTGATACCAGGGGACATGGCCGTCGTTGTCGTTGTGCATAATCAGGACAGGCGTCGTTACTTTGTCCATCGTAAATAAGGGAGAATTCTCGAAGTAACGCAGAGGGGATTCCCAGATCGTCGCTCCGATACGGCTTTGGGTATGTTCGTACTGGAACGAACGGTTTAATCCCGATCCCCAGCGGATTCCGCCATACGCGCTGAACATATTCACCACAGGCGCGCCCGATTCAATGGCGGCAAAGAGGTTCGTCCGTGTCGCCAGGTAAGCCGCCTGGTAGCCTCCCCAGCTATGCCCCTGCGCGCCGATAGCCTTTTCGTCTATATACCCTTTGGATATCAGCAGCGAAATACCGGGCATCACGCTATTGAAACAACTCTCGCCGGGATAGCCGTTTTCATACGTCACATCCGGGTTGAACAGGATATATCCGTTGCTGTTATAAAAATGATAATCAAGCGTAGAACGATGAGGCTCTGGCGTCCGGTATGAATAGAGCGTTTCCGAATTACGCTCATAGAAGTTCACCAGTAAGGGATATTTCTTTTGCGGGTCGAAGTTCTCCGGCTTATAAACGACTCCCTGCAAAGGCTTGCCGTCCAAGGACGTCCAGGAAACGAGTTCCGCATTTCCCCACAGGATATTTTGCTGTTGCTTATAGCCCTCCGTTAATTGAACAGAACGTTTGAAACTCAAATCGGCCAGCTTTACGTCCGGGTAGCGCCCGAATGTTTCCAGGGTATAGATAACCGCATTGGCTTTCTTCGCTTTCAGCGGCGTACTTAACATGAAATTTCCTGCCAGCAATGCTACGGGAGCGACCGGAGAAGAAAAACGGGCCTTATAATATCCGTACCCTTTCGTTTGCCCGTCGAAGCCGGACAATAACGACAGGCTATCCCTGTCAATCGCCGTCTCTTCCTTATCCAATGACATGTACCGGTAGACGATTTGTTTGTCCCGTCCGTTTATTGTCAGGTTCGCCGGAGGCTTGTTTTCTTTCGGATCAAATTGGAAGATATCGTAGCGGTCATACAACAGCAGGTATTCATCATCCTTCGTCCATCCGGCAATTCCATACGGGCGCGGGTAATCAGGCACGTCATTATCCTCATCCCAGGCAAGAAAAGAGGCAGGCGTCGTCAGGCGGTATTCTTTTTTATCCGCTATCGACCAGGTATGCCACGAACTGTCTTCCGGATTATACCAGCAGGCATATTTCCCTTTGGGCGAGAGATGCACGTTGGCAAGTAATGCCTCTTTGATACGTTGCGCAGCGCCTGTTTCCATATCTACCGTGTACACGTCGTAACGGCCTCTTCCCTCCCACATGCGTTCCAGATCATAGGGTTGAGAGGTCGTTAGAAGCCCGACAGGCGCATTCCCTTTGTCGGCCAAAATCAAATCCGGCTTATCTGTTGACGACAAAAGAACGGCCTGTCCTTTACTGAAATTATAGACAGCCGTACAGGCTTTCTTCAAATCGGTTTCTTTATTATACTTCTGCTGTGTATATTGAATCCCCTCATCCCATTTCCACACCTCTACTTTCGGACGGTTTTCATCCAGGATGGTCGTATCTTTCTGTTTGGGCCGTGGGGCGACGCCAAAGAAAAGACGTTCCGCGTCATCCGAAAAACGAACGGTCTCATGTTCGCTTATGACCCAATTTTCAGGTATCGCCGGATGTTGCCTGTTCACAATATCCATTGCCGGAAAACGATCCCCTGATACATATAATGACAGGCAAGTAGCTGCCGAGTCTTTATCCGCACAATAGAGAAAGGCCAGCTTATCTCCCTTTTCAGTAAAGGCGACATGCTTAAAGACGCCTTCTCCCCCGTAAACCAGCCGGGAGGCTGTTGTTTCCAAGTCATAAATATACAGCCCGGCCTTTGCGCCAAGGCTATCTCCTTTAGAGACATAATATAAGACATTTCCTTCCTTTGCAAATTGAAAATCGGCGACAGCAGGAAAAACCGTGGGCTGAACCGACTGTAACGAACGGATATAGAGAGCCGAGTCGGTTTTCTTTCCTTTTTGCCAGGCAATCCAATCCGCCGCATCAGACAATTTATATGATTTTATCGAGTCAATCCGTTCTTCACGCTTAGCCGGCAGATTATACAGTATCAACTGGTCCATCGGCATATCCTCCTCTTTCGTTTTCTTCAGTTTCAACTCTTCCACACGTTTAAGCGCCGGCTTTTCTGTGACCAGCAGATAATTACAGGATGAAGAGAACGCGATTTTCCCGGCAGGTTCAAAAGAGGCGGTTTCTTCTCCTTTTGCATTAAATACCCGCACAATGGCGTCGCCTGTCCAAGGCTCCATTTTACAGGCTACCCATTTCCCGTCATCGGAAATAATTTGTTCCGTAATGCGTTTCCAACCGGTCAAATCGTCAAAAGACATCGGTCGTTTTGCTATCTGCGCCGCAACAGGCGTCACGGCAGCTATTGCGAACAGGAGTATCGTTTTCTTACAAACGTTCATATCAAAAAGTTTTCTTATTTGTAATCAGGGTGACAATGACAACCCGTCAAATGATCATTCACATAACCAACCGCTTGCAGATGCGCATAACAAATGGTTGTCCCAAAGAATTTGAATCCCCGCTTTTTCATATCCTTACTGATGGCGTCCGATAAAGGCGTCGATGCAGGAAGCTCGCTCAACGTTTTCCAATGATTAACAACCGGTATCTTTTCCGGGAAAAATGATTTCAGATAAGCGCAGAAGCTCCCAAACTCCTCCCGAACATCAAGAAAACGCTTCGCATTGGAGACGGTAGCGGCTATTTTTAACCTGTTACGAATAATATCCGGATTCTGCGCCAGCCGTTCCACATCCTCGCCGGTAAAAAGGGACACTTTCTCCGCATCAAAATCGGCAAACGCCCTGCGATACCCTTCCCGTTTACGAAGAACCGTAATCCAGCTCAACCCCGCCTGCGCGCTTTCAAGCACAAGAAATTCAAACATCCTCTTATCATCATTCACTTCCCTCCCCCACTCATTATCATGGTAATCAATATACAACGGATCATTCCCACACCAACCGCAACGTTGGACTACATGAAAATCCAACCTTTCAGCCTGTAATTCCGGAAATTTGTCAAACATAATACATTATTATCTTGGTTTATCTTTCATCTTCCTGTAACAGCAACCTGTAGCGCCAGCGTCAAAATTAGTAAATTATTTGAAATTAGCTTACTTCTACTTTAACAGATTGAAGAAAGTGAAAAAAGAAACTAAACCTGATATCCGCCCGGGAAGTGCTTTTCCAACAGGTAAATTCCCCTGCTAAACGATACTTTTTCATCGTCCCTTTCAGCTTCCAGTTTTGTTGCAACTAACTGGTTCACAGAATGAAATCCTGAAAGAAGACGAGAGAAGGCCTTTCAGCTTCCTTACAGTCGGAGGAAAGGGTTTATTCCATAAAAAAGCGCTATATAGTCTTTAATAAACCAATATAATGCTTTTAGTAAACCATTATATACTCTTTGCCAAACCATTATAATGATCTGCCGAAGGCGCCATAGCGGTTTTTTAAACTCTTCGCAATGGTATATCAGAGTCTTCTCAATGGTTTACCAAAGGCGTCGTAACGGTTTTCTAAATTCATCGTAATGGTTTGGAAAAGAGGACGTAAATGGGAAACGCTGGTTCTATCTTATGATTTTTTTCTTTTTCCGGCCCTGTAATTTTTTTGCTGAAACGAGGCTGAAAGAAGACCTTTCAGCCATAGCTGTTCATACGCAAGCGCTTATAAACCGGCTGAAGGCTGAAAGACGTTCCCAAACAAGCCTGTGTAACGGGTTAATGGGATGGGCCTGAAGAGGGGGATGGGGGCTTTACGGCAGAATTATACAATAAGAAGAATTAACACTAATTAATACGGAACATATTGCGCTATTACGAAAGTATCGTAGATTTGCGGAAGTATCGTAATTAAATAACAGTCATGGAAAAGTTAACTATGCAGGAAGAAGAAGCGATGATTTTAATATGGCAATTGAAATCTTGCTTTGTGAAAGATATTTTGGGTATTTATCCTGATCCTAAGCCGCCGTATACTACGATTGCTTCTATCGTGAAAAATCTGGAACGGAAGAAATATGTAAAGCCGAAACGGCTCGGTAATACGTACCGGTATACGCCGCTGATCCCTGAGAATGAATATAAGCGTACGTTTATGAGCGGGGTGGTGCGCAATTATTTTGAAAATTCGTATAAGGAAATGGTTTCTTTCTTTGCTAAAGACCAAAAGATATCGGCCGACGACCTGAAAGATATCATCCATATGATTGAAAAAGGAAAAGAATAACTAATCTTACACAAAGAATGCCATGTCGCCGGAATTGGCCTATTTTATAAAGGTAAATGTAGCTCTTATGCTCTTTTATTCCTTTTATCGGTTGTTCTTTTATAAAGATACCTTTTTTAAGTTACGCCGCGCCATTCTATTGGCTTTCTTTGGATTGGCCTTTCTTTATCCGTTGATGAGCCTCCAGGAGTGGATGAAAGATAAGGAGCCGATTACGGAAATTGCGTATTTATACTCCACCGTATTGTCCGAAAAAATTGTTGAAAGCCAAACGGCTATGCTGTGGAATTGGCAAAAGGTATTTACCGCGTTTTGCGACGGGGCTTGCCGGATGGCGATGGCGCTTTTGTGTATCCGGTTTATCGCGCAGTTGGGAAGTATTATCCGGCTGATGGCCGAAAGTAAGAAAGGCGTTATTCATCATATACCCGTTTATCTGCTGGATAAAGCGTCCGGGCCTTTTTCTTTTTTCCGTTTGATATTTATTCACCGGGAGAGCCATTCGGAACATGAGTTGAAAGAAATTCTGGCGCACGAATATACGCATGTATCCCAATGGCACTCCATAGACGTTATCCTGAGCGAAATTATTTGTATCCTGTGCTGGATGAATCCCTTTGCCTGGCTTTTAAAACGGGAGGTAAGGTATAATCTTGAATATTTGGCCGATAATACGGTTTTAAAATCCGGTTACGACAGCAGGAGTTATCAATATCATTTGTTAGGGCTCGCCCATCAAACCAATCAGGCTGCAGCAAATTTATATAACAACTTTAATGTATTACACTTAAAAAACAGAATCCGTATGATGAATAAAAAACGTACCCATTCCATCGGAAGGACAAAATACCTGCTGTTCTTCCCGCTCGTAGCGATACTTATACTCCTCAGCAACATAGAAGCTGTAGCGCGTATAACCAAAGAGCTGGCCTTGCCGGTAATGCCGGAAAAGGCGCAAATAAATCAACAGAAACCAAAAAAGGCGTTGACGGTGGTAGATGTAATGCCGCAATTTCCCGGCGGAGACAATGAATTACTGGCGTTTCTTATTAAAAATATAAAGTACCCGGTAGAAGCGCAGGCGAAAGGAGTGCAAGGCCGTGTGATCTGCGCTTTCATTGTAAACGAAGACGGTTCCATCAGCGACGCCGAAGTACTGAAAGGCGTCGCCCCTTTATTAGACGCAGAAGCCATGCGCGTTATTGGCATAATGCCGAAATGGACGCCCGGTAAAGATAAAGGCAAGGAGGTAGCCGTTAAGTATACGGTTCCCGTCACATTCCGGTTAAGCCAGCCGGAAAGTAAGCCTTCAAAGCTTCCGGAAAATCCCATTTTTGACGATTCCGACCCGAAAAACCCGATTTACCGGATAGTAGACGCCATGCCGCAATTTCCCGGCGGAGACGGGGAGTTATTAAAGTTTATCAGTCATAACGTCAACTATCCCGAAGACGCGAAAAAAGAGAAGAAAGAAGGCCGTGTCGTTGTAGCCTTCACTGTCGACGCGAATGGTAAGACGAATGATTATGCGGTACTTAAGGGCGTCTCGCCGTCATTGGACGCAGAGGCGATAAGGATTGTAAAACAAATGCCCGCCTGGGAACCCGGCAAAGAGAAAGGAAAACCGGTTAGCGTGAGATATACGGCGCCCATCACGTTCCGGCTTCAATAATTAAAGGCGCCATAAACAGATGAGAAATCTTCCGGCCATACTTTCTATCATCCTGTGCTTTTCATCCATAGGGAAAGCGCAGGAGGTAGATTTGCAAACATGGGTCAATCAAAAACAGTATATGGACGTTATCCGGTATGCCGCCGGCGTATCGGTCGATTCTACCGACTATGCTACGGCGAATGCGATTGCCCAAGCCTGCGAAGGCCTGCTCAACTACCGCGAGGCATTCGGATATTATCGGCATTGCCTGCAAATGGATACGACAAATGCCGATATCTTAAATGCCTTAGCCCGTATCGCCACGAACCTGGGAAAAGCGGCGGACGCCGAATATTATTTTCAAAAAGTATTAGCGGCCGACAGTACGAATTTCTACGCCAATTACCAACTTGCGCGGCTCTATTTTCAGTTGGGCGATTATGAGGGAGCGCTGGAAAAATACGATTACCTGCTCGAACAAAATGAAGAGAACCCAACGTTGCTCCGTAACCAGGGCGATTGTTACGCGCGCATGGAGAATCCGCTCGCCGCTATCTTCTCTTATTTCCAAGCCTATCATTTAAACCGGGAGAACGCCGGGTTGGCCGGTACGCTTATTAATGCGATGCTCCGTATGGGAGGCAACTTTGCCGCCGAAGCGCTGGCCGTCTGCGACACGGCTCTATCTTATAATCCCGGTAATCGCCTGCTGGAGCAAAACAAAGGAATGGTTCTCTACTTCAACAAAAAATATGCCGAAGCAGATACGCTATATGCCGCTTTAATGGCGAAAGGCGATTCGTCGTACCTTACCTTGAAATACGGAGGCGCTTCCCGTTATTACGCCGGCCAGTACATGTGCTCTATCGAACCGCTGGAAGCCGCTTACCAAAAGGATACCGCTTCTGTGGAAGTATGCCTGCTACTGGGCTCGGCATTGGGTAAGACGTACGACAGGAAGAGGGGTTACCTCCTTCTTGATAAAGCTGAGGAAGGGCTGCAGCCCGACCCGTTTCTTCTCAACCAGCTTACCCTTTTCCGGGCGGAAACATTCCAGAAAGATTTGCGTTTCCAGGAAGCTATCGCCCTCTATTATCAGTTGTGGAAGGCCAATCCTTCCCGGATCGACCCGTTATGGCAGATTTCATCCATGACTTTCCGCCCCGACCAATCCGGATACGAAAATGATAACCTGCGCCAGCGCGGCCTGTTCGCCCATGTATTATACGTTACCGAGTTCCTTAAAAACGGCGGGGATACGGCTCAATTATTCTTTATCCGGAAGTTACTGGAATCTTTCTATGAAGACGCTTTCTTCCGTACAATTACAGAGCTGCCCATGATTGCCCCCGACGGCAAAAAGAGTAAAATATCCGTTATCGACTTACGAGGCTTAATTAACCGGATTCCCGGCGGGCCGGTATCATAGTGGCGATATTAATTCTTTTTCTTACTTTTGCGGAATACAAATTCGTCATTTATGTTGCAAAGAGGCCGGCAGGTAGCCGTTTGGTTTTTGATGTTGATGTTCGCTACTTATTATGTGGACGTCACCTTCTTTCAGCATAGCCACATTATTAATGGGGTAACGATTGTCCATTCTCATTTTCATAATAAAGCTCATCCGCAGTCGGGGACGCATAGCGCCAATGAGTTGACTATGATCTCTACGCTTTCCGACTTTCAATCGGCTGGCGTTGCAGCGTTTGGCGCTGTGACAGGCCTTTTTGTTTTGTTGGGGGCGGTCGGCGGAGCGATTCCGCCCGGCGGCGTCTGTCTGCGGCCGGCTTTCTTCTTTTCCCTGCGAGCGCCGCCGCTCTCCTTTTAACCAACCTTTACAGAGAGCTTTTCTTCTATTATTTTATTCAATCATTTCTATCACATGGACAAACGAATTATAGGTTGTCTGCTCCTTTTGTTAGCTTCATGCAAGCAGCATAGGGAAGCAGGCGAAAACGCAGGTATTCAATACCGGGGAGATACGGTATACGTGGCCGGCAAGGCTGCGGTTAACAATAAACTGACATTATATACCGTTGCCCGGCAGGATTATAGCGCCGGGTTTAATACAACAGGCGTAGTAAAAGCGATAGCCGGACAGATGGCAGGGATAGCGCCTCCCTTCGACGGGCGGATTACGAAGTCGTTCGTAAAGCTTGGGCAAAAGATACGGGCCGGCGAACCGGTGTTCGAGCTACATTCGGCCGCGTTTTCCGAAGCGGTAAAAAGCTATTACCAGGCGCTTCAGGCAATGAAGATGAAATCCTCAGAACTTAGGCGGCACAAAGACCTGGTGGCAAACGGCGTAGGCGTAGCCAAGGAGCTGGAAGCGGCAGAAACGGATTACGAAATGGCTTTCAGAGACTACGAAAGCGCCGAAGCAAACCTGAGAATGCTCAACATAAACCCGTCGGAAATGACCGGGGGGCAAGCCCTGAAGATAACTTCTCCCATTGCCGGGGAAGTAGTGCAGGCAAATATGGTTATCGGACAATACGTAAAAAGCGATGTGGAACCGCTTGCCACCGTGGCCGAACTCGGCAACGTATGGGTAGCGGCGCAGGTAAAAGAGAACAGCATCAACAGCATACGCCCCGACGACAAGGTAGAAATCCACACAGAGGCTGACCCGGGGCAGATGATAGCAGGCCATGTATCCTACGTCGGCGAACTGCTAGACGAAGAAACCCGCTCCATACAGGCGCTGATAACCTGCTCCAATACAGACCGCAGGCTAAAGCCGGGTATGTTCGCAAGCGTACGCTTCGTTCATGCGCCTGTAGCCTCTATCCTTATCCCTTCTGCCGCTTTGCTGCAAAAAGACGAGAGCAGTTACGTACTGCTGCGGGAAGGCGAAGGAATCTACGTCCGCCGGGCGGTGAAGGCAACGGCGGTCGGCCCTCGCGAATCGCTCGTTACCGAAGGACTGGAAGACGGCGACGTAATTGTGTCGGAAGGCGGAATCTACATAATGCCCAACTAAGTATGGAGAAGTTTATCAACCTGTTGATTAGCCGTCGCTGGTTAGTCGCCACGATCTTTGCGATCCTGTCTGTGTCCGGCGTTTACTGTTGGACGAAATTGTCTATTGACGCTTACCCCGATATTGCCGACGTAACGGTGCAGGTGGTAACGCAGGTTCCCGGACTGGCTGCCGAAGAGATTGAGCAGCAAATAACCATCCCGCTGGAACGGGAACTGAACGGGATACCCAACCTCCACGTGATGCGCAGCAAGAATACCTTCGGGCTGTCTATCATCATGCTGGTCTTTACCGATGAGGAAGACGACTACTGGGCGCGCCAGCGCGTGCGGGAACGTATCGACGCCGTAGACCTTCCCTACGGGGCTGTGCCGGAGCTTAATCCCCTTACCTCTCCCACGGGCGAGATATACCGCTATATTGTGGAAGGAACGAATCATTCCCTGCGCGAGCTTACGGATTTGAACAAGTGGGTAATCATCCCCCGCCTGCGACGGATCAGCGGGATTGCAGACGTAAGCAACTTCGGGGGCATAACCGCACAGTTCCAGATAGAGATAGACCCCGCAAAGCTAAGCCGACACAACCTCGCCCTCTCGGAGATAACGGAAACGATTGGGCGCAACAACGCCAACGCCGGCGGGAGTATGATAGACCGGGGCAACCTGAGCTACGTGGTACGCGGCGTCGGACTTATACGCAATCTGGAGGATATGGGAAAGATTGTGGTAAAGACCGTAAACGGCGTCCCCCTGTACCTCCATGAGGCAGGTACGCTGAAATACGGGAACCTCGAGCGCAAGGGCGTCCTCGGCTACACAGACGCCGAACGCGATTACGACGACGGCGTAGAAGGTATCGTACAGATGCTGCGCTTCCGCAATCCGTCTGAAGTACTGAAAGATATCCATATCGCCGTAGACGAACTGAACGGCGAAACGTTGCCCGAAGGCGTACGTATCCACCCTTTTATGGATCGCGCGCACCTGGTGGAGGCTACCTTGCATACGGTGGCGCACACCCTGTTCTTCGGAATGATACTGGTGGTGGCGGTACTTATTATCTTCCTGGGCAGTTGGCGGGGCGCCCTGCTGGTAGCGGTTACGATACCTCTGTCGTTACTGATTGCCTTTATACTGATGTTTCTTACGGATATTCCCGCCAACCTGCTTTCGCTGGGGGCGATAGACTTCGGGATACTGGTAGACGGCGCCATAGTTATGATGGAAACGGTACTTAAAAAGCGTGAAGACAACCCTTCCGCTCCTCTGACGCAGGCCTCCGTCGTAAAGCGCGCAGGGGAAGTAGCCAAACCCATATTCTTCGCCACCCTTATTATCATCGTAGCCTACCTGCCGCTCTTTGCTTTCGAGCGGATTGAAGAAAAGCTCTTCACCCCCATGGCCTTTACGGTGGGCTATGCCCTGCTGGGGGCGCTGCTCGTTGCCCTGCTGCTGATACCCGGTATGGCCTACGTTCTCTACCGCAAGCCGCAGCGGATTTACCCTAACCGCCGGCTGGAAAAGATTACCGGCAGGTACAGGAAGCAAACGGCCCGCATACTGGAACGCCCCCGGCAGGTATTTATCCCCGCATCGCTGTTCCTGGCGGCGGCTATCGTCCTCAGTATAACGGTAGGAAAAGATTTCCTTCCGCCCCTGGACGAAGGCGGCATCTGGCTACAGGTACAAATGCCCCCGGGATTATCGTTACACAAGGCAAAGGAGATGAGCGAAGCCCTGCGCCATCACCTGGCTACGTACGAAGAAGTAACCTACGTCATGTCTCAAACAGGGCGCGACGACGAAGGGGCCGAAGCCTTCTCTACCTCGCACGTAGAATATTCCATCGGCCTGAAGCCTTACGGCGAATGGAAACGGGGGCGGCGCAAGGCAGACCTTATCCGCGACATGGCCGACGGCATGGCCCGCATGCCCGGATACGCCGTCGGGTTCTCGCAACCCATCATCGATATGGTAATGGACCAGATAGCCGGCTCGCACAGCGACCTGGCCGTTAAAGTATACGGCGAAGACCTGGACGAAACCCGCCGCATCGCCGCGGAGATAGAAAAGACGGTGGCCGGCATACAGGGCGCCACAGACGTTATCATAGACCAGGAACCCCCCTTGCCGCAGTTGCAAATCATTGCCGACCGCGACAAGATTGCCCGCTACGGCCTCAACGTAGAAGACGTATCGGAACTGATAGAAGTCGCCATCGGCGGGAAAGCCGTCTCGCAGGTATTCGTCGGGAGCAAGGTGTACGACGTTAGCTGCCGCTACGACGAAAGCTGTCGCGATACGCCCGAAAAGATAGGAAACCTGACGCTCGTCTCCGCCTCGGGCGCCCGGATACCGCTCTCGCAAGTGGCCGAAATAAAGACAACTACGGGCGCCGGCGCCATCACCCGCGAAATGAACCGGCGCCACCTCACCGTACGCGTCAACCTGCGCGGGCGAGACCTCGCCTCCTTCCTTGCCGAAGCCTCGTCAAAGATAAAGGAACAAGTCGCCTGCGATCCCACCCGCACCCGCATCCAATGGGCCGGACAGTTCGAGAACCAGAGCCGGGCCTATGCGCGCCTTGCCATCGTAGTCCCCCTCGCCCTGGCCCTGATGTTCCTGCTGCTGTACGGAGCGTTTGGCGATTTCAGGCAGGCGGGACTGCTGATCGGTTTGTTGCCGCTGGCCGTCTTCGGCGGAATGTTGGCCCTCAATCTGCGGGGAATGACGTTCAACGTCTCCTCGGCCGTAGGATTTATCGCCCTCTTCGGCGTATCGATACAGAACGGCGTCATCATGATTTCGCACATCAACGTGCTGCGGAAAAGGGGAAGCGAACTCAAAGAAGCCGTCGTCTCAGGCGCCTCGCACCGCCTGCGCCCCGTGCTGACGACCGCTACGGTGGCCGTCCTCGGGCTGCTCCCCGCCTCCGTCTCCGTCGGTATCGGCTCAGACGTGCAGCGCCCCCTCGCCACGGTTATCGTCTACGGACTGCTGTTCGGAACCATCATCACCCTCTACGTACTCCCCGCCTTTTATTATTTATTGGAAAAAAGAAGATCCCAAAAAACAGAATCATGAACAAACGTATAATACTGGCAGGCCTCGCCGCCTGCTACTGCTGTTCCTCTTATGCTCAGGAGAAAGCAACGCTAACGTTCGCCCAGTACATGGAGAACGTAAAAAACGGCAACATCAGCTACCTGGCAGAAAAATACAATGTAGACATAGCCGACGCCGGCGTGAAAGCCGCCAGGGTATTCCCCGACCCCGAACTGTCCGTAAACTACGGGAACAATCAAAACTGGAGCCTCCGGATGGGATACGCCATAGACGCCTCCCTCAGTTATACCTGGGAAACGGGCGGAAAACGCAAAGCCCGAATACGCCTGGCTCAAAGCGAAAAAGAGATGACCGCCGCCCTGCTCGAAGACTATTTCCGCAACCTCCGTGCCGACGCCTCCCTTGCCTGGCTGGAAGCCCTCAAACAACAGAAGCTCTACGAACTGCAAAAGTCGTCATACGAACAAATGCTCGAACTGGCCCGCGCCGACAGCGTCCGCTACCTCCTGGGCGACGTCATGGAGGCAGACGCCCGTCAATCCCGACTGGAAGCCGCCATCCTCCTGAACGACCTGTACGCAAGCCAGGGAGCCAGGAACGATGCGCTGGCACAATTACGCTTATTCCAGGGAGATAAACAACTCGCCCCGCCCGATTCAATCGCCGGGGAACCGACATCCGCAAAACGCGCTTTCGAACTCCCCGCTCTCATCGCCGCCGCCCTGGCCAACCGTGCCGATTTACAGGCGGCCCTGAAATCGCAGGAAGTCTCTCTGAACAATCTCCGCCTCTCAAAAGCCAACCGCTTCGTCGATATAGGCCTCACCCTCGGCGCCGTATACGCCTCCGAAGTAAAAAACGAAATAGCCCCCGCCCCCGCCTATAAAGGCTTCGCCGCAGGCATAAGCATTCCCCTGAAACTCTCAAACGCCAACAAGGCAGCGCTCCATGCCGCCCAGTCCGCCACCCGTCAGGACGAAGTCCAATACGCCGCCGCCGAAATCCAAATCACCGCAGAAGTAATCCGGGCCTACGACAAATACCAAATCGCCTGCAGGCAGGTAGAACAGTTCGACGCCGGATTACTCCGGGAAGCCGAAGCCATCTTCGTCAAACGGGCCTACAGCTACCAGCGCGGCGAAACGGGCGTATCCGAGCTCCTCAACGCCAGGCGGACCTGTAACGATATCCGGCAAACATATATCGAAGCCCTCTACAACTGTGCCGCCGCCCTGGTAGAGATAGAAAGGGCAGCCTGTCTTTAGCCGGCCTCCCGCCTCAGGAAACCGGAGGATAAACCGTGCGATAGCCGGGCAGGCAGAAACAAAACGTAAGCCGTTCTGCCGCTTTTCGCCGCCGGCCTGCCCCTCGCCAAAATACCGCTCCACAGGCCATATCTCCCGGCACAGGGCATATCGTCAAAAAAGCGTATCCCTCGAATTGTTATACTTAATTAACAACCGGGCGCAAACGTAGCCGGTAATAAAATTTAAACAACCCTTAAGCGATACGAAGTATTTTGCGTACGTTTGTATCGTTTATTAGGATTATGGTATGAATAAAGCAAAAGTTTTTCCCGTTATACTGGCCTGTATCCTGCTTTCCTGCGGGAATAAAGGCGCCGGCGACCCGTTGGCCGTTACAAATAACCAGTCCGGCACAACGCCCGGTTTCAACGCAGACAGTGCCTATGCGTATATAGAAAAACAGGTAAATTTCGGCCCGCGTGTGCCCAATACAAAAGAGCATCAACTCTGCGGAGACTACTTGATTTCCGAACTGAAACGTTTCGCCGCCGAAGTATACGTGCAGGAGATGACCCTCGCCGCCTATAACGGTGCTAAGCTTCCGTGCCGGAACATCATAGGTTCGTACAATCCGGACAAGAAGAAACGTATCCTTCTTTTCGCCCATTGGGATACCCGCCCGTATGCCGACCAGGAGGCCGACCCCGCCAAACGGCACACCCCCATTGACGGGGCAGACGACGGAGCAAGCGGAGTAGGAGTATTGTTGGAAATCGCCCGCCAATTCAGCCTGCAGGCGCCGGAAGCAGGCGTCGATATCATCTTCTTTGACGCAGAAGATTATGGCGTTCCCGAGTTTGAAAAGGCCGTCAACTATACGCCCAACTCATGGTGTCTGGGTTCGCAATTCTGGGCAAAGAACCCGCATAAGCCCGGCTACCGGGCCGAATACGGTATCCTGTTCGATATGGTAGGCGCCCGTCATGCCTCCTTCTATAAAGAACACACCTCCATGCGCTACGCAGCCCGTATCGTGGAGAAGGTGTGGAGCGCGGCGCGAGACCTGGGCTATGGCAAGTTCTTTATTAATGCCAATGGAGGCGGCGTTCTTGACGACCATCAATTCGTGATTGAAGGGCGGGGCATCCCTTCCATAGATATCATTAATTATGACATGGAAAACGCGCACGGCTTTGCCGATTACTGGCATACGCATAAGGACACGATGGACAATATCGACAAAGAAACATTAAAAGGCGTCGGGCAAACCGTTTTGGAAGTTATCTATAAAGAACAAGCCTTATGATACAATCAATTAACGAATTACAAGATAATATAATAGAAGAGTTCAACGTATTCGACGACTGGATGGACAAGTACAGCCTGCTGATAGACAAGGGAAACACCCTTCCGCCGCTGGATGAAAAGTACAAAACGGAGAGCAACCTGATAGAAGGCTGCCAAAGCCGCGTATGGCTGCATGCGGAGTACAAAGAGGGCCGTATCTTCTTTGAAGGAGAAAGCGATGCGGTGATTGTGAAAGGAATTGTGGCCCTTCTGACAAACGTCTTGTCCGGCCATACGCCGCAGGAGATACTGGATGCCGAACTTTACTTCATCGATAAAACAGGACTGAAGCAACACATCACGCCCACCCGCTCTAACGGCTTGACGTCCATGATAAAACAGATGCGCATGTATGCCCTTGCCTATAAAGCGTCGGGCAAATGAAAGATTGCCACAACACAGAATATCGTTAGCCGTCAGTCGGAACACTGTATTTCAATGAACGAAGATACAAAGAAAGGAAGAAGAAATGATAATAAAAAAAGCCTCTTAAACCGATAGTTCAAGAGGCTTTTGTCTTTGTATATCTTTTAGGTATGGTTACCTTGCAGTGATCTGCCTGGGGCTCGAACCCAGGACCCCATCCTTAAAAGGGATGTGCTCTACCTACTGAGCTAGCAAATCTGCCTGTGCGCTTAACGATGAACGCGGGTGCAAAGGTAAGACTAAATTCCAAATACACAATATCTGTACGTATTTTTTTCAGGCAATCTGTTTTTTCTGTTTATATTTCACAGTTTGGTGGCGATATAAAAAGTATGCTCTACTAAAATATGGGGCATGTACCCCTCGAAAATATCTCTTTTGAAGGAAAAGCGGCTAAGAAACCCTCTACAAAAACTTTATTTTTTTCAGTTTTTGTAGAAGATGCTTCGTCACTTTTCAATCCCGTGATTTGGGCGACGCATAGGAGAAGTCAAGAAAACTAAATGCCGGAAGGCCTGCTTTCAGCCGACAGATGGAGAAGCGTTTATTTCTTGAAAAAACCATTATAATACCTTCAGTAAAGCATTATATTGGTTTACCGGAGATGTCATAATGCTTTTTTTCATTCTGACTCTTCCTGGAATGGGTCTACAATTTTGGGTTGAATAACTAAAATAACTTTACACAATACTCTCATAGCTGATTCTCATTAATAACCTGAGTTCGATATAACCAATTCAAAAGTTTTGAGATAAATTTCAGAAAGGAAAAGACGCAAAAGTTTAACCCGAATTTTTCCGGGAGGGTTTGATTTGCAGACTGGACAGG
>JAITRG010000066.1 GCA_031288515.1 Tannerellaceae bacterium | reverse complement strand
AGCTATTTATTAGGTTTTATCGTAAACGAAAAATTCTTTTTCAATCCGGCCCTGTTCAACCATATAATATAATAATAAGGAAGCAGTAGCCCGAGGGAGATAAGGCCGGATAGCAGTTCATTGCCATCCAAAACATACATACAAGTGAAAAGGGAAAAAAATACGATTAAAAAAGGAAGGGCAAAAGCCAAAAGCACAGCCATCATTCCCATCGAAGTTTGTCCTGTAATGATTACGCGATCTCCTATTTTATAAACAGGATACGGAACGTTTATTTCAACGACCTTTTCTTTGCTGTCGGCCGAAGAACAATATCTTTTGACGCTGCATGAAACACAGGCTGAGGTTTGGATGATCCGCACAAAGACATGAGAATCTTCCATGTTTTCCACAATACCTTGATGGGTTATTACGTTAGCCATTTTGCAAACTAAAGATTACAAATCGCGGCAAATTTAAGCATATTTTGTTAACCGCGAAGTATTCCCCTGTTTTTTCCATATAAGAAACCGGAATTTTAAAAGGACAACAATGTATACGTTTACACTAAAAAACGCTCATCGTACTATCATACCGGTTGGGCGTTGCCTGCCGGCAGTTCCGACTGCTCCGAAAGTGCTTTCGTGTGCACGAAAATGGTTTCCGGGCAAAAGGAATGAATGACTATAAATAATGTAGCCGAAAAATAAGTAGATTGAGCTTGGCACTTACGGTCATTTTATGCAAAAGCAAAAAAAGATGCGATTCATTTTGATTTTTTTTTAAAGAAGCGTTACTTTGTATCTATAAGAACAGCATTTTAAACCTTAAAACAAGATCTTTTTATGAAACTAAGTCAGCAATCGCAGCTATTCATTGAATCTACTATCCGTGAGGCAATGGATAAGTATCCGTCGGGTAACGGGCAAACTGTCGTTACGGATATTCATTTGCAACCCATCAGCGGTTCGGGTGAATTAATTATATTCGATGACAACGATGAGGAACTATCACATGCCATTATCGAAGAATGGTTGGCACACGATGGCATTAATTTCTATAAAGATACGGAACGTGTCCTGCGCTCTATCCTGAACCGGATGAAAGAAGGCGGAAGTTTTGATAACCTTCCCATCATACAGCCTTTTTCATTCGTCCTGGTAGACGAAGATAGAGAAACAATCACCGATCTCCTCCTTATAGACGACGACACCTTTCTGGTGAACGAAGAATTACTCAAGGGATTGGATAAGGAACTGAACAGCTTTCTGAAGAAGCTGCTGGAGTATTAACATTTCAGGAGTTCATGTGCATAACTCCTGAAAGTTAATAGAAGGCGGTCTATACGTAGGTTTCCAGAATTTTCGCGGCGCCGGCGGGCAGGATCGTTACATTCCGGGTAGCGGCGGGCAGCAATACGGTCTCGCCGGCCTGCAATGTGGTTTCGTTCTTCTGATCGTCGATCAACTTGCACGAACCTTCCACACCGATCAGGATAACGAAGGAATCCAGCTCCGAATAATCGCGGCAAATCTCTTCCGTCATGTCATACAATGAAGTCGTAAAATAAGGGCAGGCCACCAGCTTCACCGGCTCATTCTTTGCCGCTTCGTACAGGGTGCGGTAATCGTCCCGTACTTCGTAGTCGATAGCTTCACACGCCAATTCCGTATGCAGTTCGCGCGTCCTGCCGTGAGCATCTTTCCGGTTGAAGTCGTATATACGATAGGTAATGTCCGAAGTCTGTTGTATCTCGGCAATAAAGGCGCCGGCGCCTATGCTGTGTATACGGCCGGCAGGCAGGAAAAACACATCTCCGGCTTTAATCTCATAGGCCTGCAAGACATCGGTGATACTGTTGTTAGAAACCCGTTCCTTATATGCTTTCGGGGTGATCTGTTCCGAGAATCCGGAACGCAGTTTCGCACCGTCGTCGGCGCCGACCACATACCACATCTCGGTTTTACCGAAAGAGTTATGCCGTTCTTTAGCCAGCAAGTCGTTGGGATGTACCTGGATAGACAGATCCTGCCTGGCATCGATGAACTTGATCAGCAGCGGAAACGTGTTGCCGAAACGGAGGTAATTGGCTTCGCCGACCAGCTTTTCACGATACTTGTGTACCATCGCTGTCAGGCTAACTCCTTTATCCGGCCCGTTAACAACGACGGATTCGTCACCTTCCACACCGGATATTTCCCAGCTCTCTCCCACTCCCGTCAAGTCGTTATTGTCCAGCTGTTTGAACGGAACAATTTTATTTCCTCCCCAAAGCGTTTGCTTCAATATAGGGGCAAATTTTAGCGGATACATTATTTATATAGTAAGATATAGATTAAAATAACGATTAAACAATTCGCGGGCAAACATACGGAAATTATCAATTATTACTTGAAACTATTTGTGGGAAAGGAAGAATTTCTCTTTATTTGCAAGGATTAAAAATGAAGAAAACATGAGTAAACGCCCGACTGAAAATGAAAAAAACCTATCCGGTTTGGATAGAAAGAAATTCCAAAAAACCATTAGTGGCAAACAAACAGACCTTTTCATTCTGAAGACGAAAAATGATTCGGAACTTGCCGTAACCAACTACGGATGTGCCATTCTTGCAATCATGGTGCCCGACAAAAATGGCCAATTCGCCAATGTAGTTTTAGGCCACGACAGTATAGACAGCGTGGTGAACAGCCCGGAGCCTTTTCTAAACACAGTGATCGGACGTTACGGCAACCGGATCTGCGAAGGTAAATTCACCTTGAATAATAAGGAATATAACCTGTCCGTCAATAACGGGCCGAACGCACTGCATGGCGGGCCAACCGGATACCATACCCAGGTGTGGGACGTGGTGGAACAAACCGAAGACAGCATTACCTTTTCCTATATTTCACCGGATGGAGAAGAAGGATTCCCCGGCACGCTACGCATCGAGATGACCTACCGGCTCATTCCGGCTAAGGATACGACATTCTTCCATATTCAATATGTGGCAAAAACCGATAAGGCCACGCCCGTCAACCTGACGAACCACGCATTCTTCAACCTGGCGGGAATCGACAATCCAAGCCCTTCCATAGAAAACCATACGCTCACCATAGCGGCAGACCACTACATCCCCATCGACAATAATTCCATCCCAACCGGAGAGATCCTAAGCGTGGAAGGAACACCTATGGATTTCCGTAAGCCGCACCGGATCGGCGAACGCATAAACGATAACTTCCAACAGCTTATCCATGGCGCCGGCTACGACCATTGCTATGTGCTGAACAAAACGGAAGCGGGAAACCTGGAACTTGCCGCCGTCTGTGCCGAAGAACATAGCGGACGCATCATGGAAGTGTATACCACAGAACAGGGCGTACAACTCTATACCGGCAACTGGCTGAGCGGATTCGCCGGAGCGAACGGAGCGACTTTCCCCGCTCGAAGCGGCGTATGCTTTGAAGCGCAGAAGTTTCCCGATACGCCCAACCGGCCATATTTTCCGACGGCAATCTTAAAACCCAAAGAAGAGTATCGTCAAACCACCATATACATGTTTCATGTGGAAGGAACAAAGATCGACACGCGCTTCAAACGCGATAAAAAGTACACGTTCCGTGCGAAAAACAAGTGAAAGATCCCTTATGGATCAAAACTATACTAACCTAATTTATAATTTACCATTTTAAACATTTATGGAACAAAACCAAAAAAACAGTAACATTGTAGCGATCATTACAATGTTTTTCATCTTTGCGATGATCTCGTTCGTCACAAACCTTGCCGCACCTTTCGGCACGATCTGGAAAAGCCAATACGCCGGGTCGAATACGCTGGGTATGATGGGAAATATGATGAACTTCCTCGCTTATCTATTTATGGGAATCCCAGCGGGCAATATGCTTGTCCGGATCGGCTACAAAAAGACGGCGTTGATCGCCATGGCCGTAGGAGTTGTCGGATTGCTCATACAATATCTTTCCAGTTTGTTCGGAGCCAATACCGCAGTTTTCTCGTTCGGCGAATACACGATCTTGCTGAACTTCATTATCTATCTGCTTGGTGCATTCATCTGCGGATTCTGCGTATGTATGCTGAACACCGTGGTGAATCCGTTGCTGAACCTTCTCGGCGGCGGCGGCAACAAAGGGAACCAGCTTATTCAAACCGGCGGAGCGCTTAACTCGTTGTCCGGTACGCTGACCCCGCTCTTCGTCGGCGCTTTGATCGGCACAGTGACCCAAAAGACCGCCATGTCGGATGTGGCACCTCTCCTCTTCGTCGCTATGGGCGTATTCGCCGTTGCATTCATGATCATCTCATTCATTGCCATGCCGGAACCCCATCTGAAAAAGGGAACGGTAATAAAAGAGAAATTTGCTCACAGCCCCTGGAGTTTCCGCCACACCGTATTGGGCGTGATCGGCATCTTTATCTATGTAGGTATCGAAATCGGCATCCCGGGTACGCTGAACTTCTATCTTGCAGATGCAACACCCGACAAAGGTGCAGGCATATTGATCAACGGCGCTGCGATCGGCGGCGCGATCGTTGCCCTCTACTGGCTGCTGATGCTCGTGGGACGTACCATAAGTAGCGCCATCAGCGGCAAAGTTTCCAGCCGTACGCAATTGATCACCGTATCTACCGCTGCCATCATCTTTATTGTGGCCGCGATCTTCATCCCGAAGAATGCCGGCATAGAAGTACCTTCTATTATATACAACCCGGTGAAAAAAACCACGGAGATACTAACGAATGTGGGTGTGCCGGCAGAACAGATTGAAGCATTTATAGCCAATCCTGCTACGGCAGACTTTACGCCATACGCCGAAAAACTGGAACAGGAAGCCAACCTGAAGCCGGCAGACGTTCTCAAATCCCTAGAAGCGCCTAAAGTACCGGTCAGCGCATTCTTGCTGATCCTTTGCGGTCTGTGCACTTCCGTTATGTGGGGCGCTATCTTCAATCTTGCGGTAGAAGGACTTGGCAAGTATACGGCGCAGGCTTCCGGCATCTTTATGATGATGGTGGTAGGAGGAGGCGTATTGCCTTTGATACAACAGGCTATTTCAGACGCCGTCAGCTATATGTCCAGCTATTGGCTCATCATTGCCGCACTCGCCTATATGTTGTTCTATGGCCTGGCAGGATGTAAAAACGTGAATAAAGACATACCGGTAGAGTAACATTAGCATTAATAAATAGAAAACTATGGATACCAATCATGTAAGAAGCCGCTTCGCGAAACATTTCGACGGCGCAACAGGATCAGTATACGCATCGCCGGGACGTATCAACCTCATCGGCGAGCATACCGACTATAACGGTGGATTCGTTTTCCCCGGTGCTGTGGATAAAGGCATTATCGCAGAGATCAAGCCAAACGGGACAGATAAAGTGCGTGCATATTCTATTGACCTGAAAGATTGGATTGAGTTCGGATTGAACGAAGAAGACAAGCCGCGTACAAGCTGGGCGAAATATATCTTCGGCGTATGCCGCGAAATGACCAAACGTGGTGTGAATGTACAAGGCTTCGACACGGCTTTTGCCGGCGATGTGCCTCTGGGCGCCGGAATGTCTTCATCCGCCGCGCTGGAAAGCACGTATGCCTTTGCACTGAACGAACTTTTCGGTGACAACAAGATAGACAAGTTTGAACTGGCAAAAGCCGGACAAGCTACCGAGCACAACTATGTAGGCGTGAATTGCGGCATAATGGACCAGTTTGCTTCTCTATTCGGAAAAGCCGGAAGTTTGATACGTCTGGACTGCCGTTCGTTGGAATACCAATATTTTCCATTTAACCCGACCGGATACCGCTTGGTATTAATCGATTCGGTCGTAAAACACGAACTTGCTTCCTCCGCTTACAACAAACGCCGCCAATCCTGTGAAACCGTAGTGGCTGCCATGCAGAAAAAACATCCGCATGTGCAATTCCTCCGGGATGCGAACCTGGCCATGCTTGAAGAAGTGAAGGATGAAGTAAGCGCCGAAGACTACATGCGCGCCGAATATGTGATCGAAGAGATCCAACGCGTACTTGATGTTTGCGATGCGCTCGAGGTAGCCGACTATGAAACCGTAGGCCGGAAAATGTACGAAACCCACCACGGCATGAGTAAACTCTATGAAGTAAGCTGCGAAGAGCTTGACTTCCTGAACGACCTCGCAAAAGAATGTGGCGTAACCGGCTCACGCGTAATGGGCGGCGGATTCGGCGGATGCACCATCAACCTGGTGAAAGACGAACTATACGATAGCTTCATCGCCAAAGCCAAAGAAGCCTTCACCGATAAATTCGGCAGATGTCCCAAAGTATACGACGTAGTCATTTCGGACGGTTCGAGGAAACTCGCATAACAGCACGCCGTAGTCAAGCAAATAATTATTGTATCATTGCGTTAGCAGCCCTCACGGGCTGCTAACGCAAAAAAAACGATGAATGATGTTCTCATACTTTGATTTCCAGGAAATGATCAGTGCGTTTATCGTACTTTTTGCCGTAATTGACATTATTGGCTCCATCCCCATTATTATAAATCTCAAAGACAGGGGACAATCTGTAAATGCCTTAAAAGCCACTCTTATTTCTTTTGCTTTGATGCTTGGATTCTTCTATGCCGGAGAAATGATGCTCAACCTGTTTCATGTAGACATTGCGTCTTTTGCCGTTGCCGGAGCTATCGTGATTTTCTTAATGGCGCTGGAAATGTTGCTCGACGTGGAAATATTCAAGAACCAGGGGCCGATAAAATCCGCCACTTTAGTGCCCCTTGTCTTCCCGTTATTGGCCGGAGCCGGTTCGTTCACAACATTGCTTTCATTACGCGCCGAATATTCGAGCGTCAATATTCTCATCGCTCTTACGCTCAATATGATATTTGTATATTTCGTTGTGGACATGACCGGCCGGGTGGAGCATTTTCTTGGCAGAGGAGGGATCTATCTGATCCGCAAGTTCTTCGGAATCATCCTTATAGCGATCTCCGTAAAACTCTTCATGTCAAACATAACGCTGATGGTCGAGATGCTTCAAAAACAATAAGAGCTAACGGCCGGATCTGCCGTCTTCATTTTCAGCCCCGTCCTCCTTATCAATTTTGTCCTCCTTTTCAGCCCCGTCCTCCTTTTCGGGGTCTTCTTCCTCTTTATCATAAACGACCGGCCTTTGCGGACCGTATTTCCGGAAGATAAAGGCGGACAAAGCACCTGTTATCGCACCGCTGAGATGTCCTTCCCATGATGTTGTTTCTTTGGCGAAAAACGGAAACATATTCCACACCAATCCGCCGTAAACAAATGTGATCAACAATGAAATAGCAATTAAAGGAATGTGTTTTCTGATGAACCCGCTAAAGAACAGAAAGAAAGCCAAACCATAAATAACTCCGCTGGATCCCACGTGCCAGCCCGCTTTTCCTATGGCGAAAGTGAACATGCCGCATCCGATCCAAAGAATAAGGAAAATAAAAGGAGCAATATTCCGATAGAAGTAGAATAAGCACCACATCAGGAAAAACAAAGGGATGGTATTGGCCATCAGATGGTGAAAACTACTGTGTACCAACGGATGGGCAAATATCCCGAACAGCCCCTTCCGCTGCAACGGAAACACACCCAAATGGGTGAAATCCCATTCCATTCCGGCCTCCAGTATCTTTACCAGATAGAGAATAAAGATCAGGAAAAAAGGAATGGCCATTGCCGCTATCATTCTTCGTATATCATCTTTCATAAGTCCCTTTATTAGTACATTCCGCCCTCTTTATCACGCAATGCTGCAAAGAAACGGAATATAAAGAAAATAAAGAATCTTTTTATTTCGTTTTCATCCCATAATTCGTATTTTTGGAAATCCCTACTATATATCGGGAGTAGAATTAATTAACCTTTAATGAAAGTATAAACTATGAGTTATTTACGATTCGATAAGAATCTCATGATCAATTTGGAGGAGTCGCTGACCCGGGAAATACTCCGGACAAATAAATCAGGAGCTTATCATTGCACGACAATCGTAGATTGTAATACACGAAAATATCACGGGCTGCTGGTAATTCCGGTGCCCGGTCTGGATGACGAAAACCATGTGTTACTCTCTTCGTTGGACGAAACTGTGATTCAACACGGTGCGGAATTTAACCTGGGCTTGCATAAATATCAAGGGAACAACTTTAGTCCGAAAGGGCATAAGTATATCCGCGAATTTGACTGCGAGAAAATTCCGGCGACCACATACCGCGTAGGAGGCGTGATCCTGACAAAGGAGAAGATCTTTGTACACCATGAGAACAGGATACTGATCCGCTATACATTAATAGAAGCAAATTCGGCTACAACCTTGCGGTTCCGCCCGTTTTTGGCCTTCCGGAGCGTAAGACAGTATACCAACGAAAACCCTACGGCAAGCCGGGACTATCAGGAAGTAGAAAATGGAATAAAGACCTGCATGTACTCCGGCTATCCCGAATTATACATGCAGCTCAACAAAAAGAACACATTCCATTTCATGCCCGACTGGTACAGGGGAATTGAGTATTCAAAAGAACAGGAACGCGGCTATGATTTCTGTGAAGACCTCTATGTGCCGGGCTACTTTGAAGTAGACATCAAAAAAGGCGAAAGTATTGTCTTCTCCGCCGGAATTTCCGGGATCTTGCCGCGTCAGCTGAAGCGTATGTTCGACCAGGAGGTGGCCGACCGCACTCCCCGCGACAGCTTTTACCACTGCCTGAAAAACTCCGCCCACCAATTCCACAACAAGCAAAACGACCAGCATTACATTCTGGCCGGTTATCCCTGGTTCAAATGCCGCGCGCGGGATCTCTTTGTTTCCTTACCCGGGCTTACCTTGGCAATAGACGAGCGCCATGAGTTTGAAAGCGTAATGGAAACCGCTCAAAAAGCCATTTACGACTATATTAATGATAAACCGCCCGTTTACAAAGTCTATGAGATGGACGATCCGGACATTCTTTTATGGGCCGTCTGGACCTTACAGCAATACGCCAAAGAAACCGGCTACGAAAACTGCCGGACCAAGTACGGGCAACTTCTTGAAGACATTATGGACTTTCTCCGCAAACGCAAGCACAACAACCTGTTTTTGCACGAAAACGGTTTGCTGTACACCCATGGCGAGGATAAACCGGTCACCTGGATGAATTCTATCGCGAACGGGAAGCCGGTTATCGCCCGTACCGGATACATCGTGGAGATCAACGCGCTTTGGTACAACGCCTTACGTTTTGTGGCCGATCTGTTCCGCCAACAGAACGAATTGCTGGCCGATGTCTTGGATGCCCAGGCTGAAACCGCAGGAGCATCCTTCGTCAAGGTATTTCGCAACGAATACGGATATTTGCTGGACTATGTGAACGGAAATATGATGGATTGGAGCGTTCGGCCGAACATGATCTTCACCGTAGCGTTCGATTACTCACCCCTCGAACGCGCGCAGAAAAAACAAGTGTTGGACATCGTAACCAAAGAATTGCTCACCCCTAAAGGCATACGATCGCTAAGCCCCAAGAGCGGCGGATACAATCCGAACTATGTTGGGCCGCAGAGCCACCGGGATCAGGCGTATCACCAAGGAACGGCCTGGCCCTGGCTGATGGGATTCTATCTGGAAGCCTATCTGCGCATTTACAAAATGAGCGGGATCTCTTTTGTGGAACGCCAGCTCATCGGCTTTGAAGAAGAGATCACCGCCCACTGCATCGGGGCCATATCCGAGCTGTTCGATGGAAATCCGCCTTTCAAGGGCCGTGGAGCGATCTCCTTCGCCATGAACGTGGCCGAGATCCTGCGTATTCTGAAGCTGTTGTCTAAATTTAATTTGAACGGGGAGGAACGGAAATGAAAGTCTTAATGTTTGGATGGGAATTCCCTCCGCATATTCTGGGTGGCTTAGGCACAGCAAGTTACGGACTCACAAAAGGAATGTCGCTACAAGACGACCTGGAAACCACATTCTGCATCCCCAAGCTCTGGGGAGACGAAGAACAGGACTTCTTAAAAATAATCGGAATGAACAACACCCCGGTCGTATGGCGCAACGTCAGCTGGGAGTATGTCAACGGCAGGATAGGCGCCTCTATGGACCCGCAGCTGTATTACGACCTGAGGGATCGCATTTACGCCGACTTTAGCTACCTGCACACCAACGACCTGGGATGTATAGAATTTTCGGGGCGTTATCCGGACAATCTGCACGAAGAGATCAACAATTACTCCATCGTTGCAGGCGTAGTCGCCCGCCAGCAGGCGTTCGACATCATCCATTCGCACGACTGGCTGACCTATCCCGCAGGCATCCATGCCAAGCACGTTTCGGGCAAACCGCTGGTCATTCATGTCCACGCAACAGATTTCGACCGCAGCCGCGGCAACGTCAACCCAACCGTTTATGCCATCGAAAAAAACGGAATGGATCATGCCGATCATATCATGTGCGTAAGCGAATTGACGCGGCAAACCGTCATCCACAAGTACCACCAGGACCCCCGGAAAGTTTCCACCGTGCACAATGCCGTATCGCCATTGTCGCAGGAAATTATGGACATCGTTCCCAAAAAGAACACAAAAGAAAAGATCGTCACCTTCCTCGGGCGCATAACCATGCAAAAAGGGCCGGAATACTTCGTTGAAGCCGCCGCATTGGTCTTGAAGAAAACCCGCAACGTCCGTTTTGTCATGGCAGGCAACGGCGACATGATGAACCAGATGATCCGCTTAGTGGCCGAACGCGGCATTGCCGACCGCTTCCATTTTCCCGGATTCATGAAAGGAAAACAAGTATATGAAGTCCTCAAAGCCAGCGATGTATACATTATGCCGTCCGTATCCGAACCGTTCGGAATATCCCCTCTGGAAGCCATGCAAGTGAGCGTCCCCACAATTATTTCTAAACAATCGGGTTGCGCAGAGATCCTCGAAAATTGCATCAAAACAGACTATTGGGATATTCACGCCATGGCGGACGCCGTGTATTCGATCTGTACATACCCCGCTTTATACGAATATCTGCGCGATGAAGGCAAAAAAGAAGTCGACCGGATCAAATGGGAGAACGTCGGTCATAAAGTGCGCGGTATCTACAACGAAATTTTAAAACACTATCGATAACAATAAAAAAAATAGATATGAGAACCATCTGTCTTTATTTTGAGATCCATCAAATCATACATTTGAAACGTTACCGTTTCTTTGAGATCGGCACCGATCATTACTATTATGACGACTACGCCAACGAGGCAACCATAAGCGAAGTAGCCGAACGATCCTACATCCCCGCCCTTACCGCGCTGATCGAGATGGCGAAGAACACCAAAAACCCGTTCAAGGTGGCGCTGTCCATCTCCGGCGTAGCGCTGGAACAATTGGAGATATACGCCCCCGACGTGATCGAATTGCTGCACCAACTCAACAATACGGGATGTTGCGAATTTCTTGCCGAACCCTACTCCCACGGCCTGTCTTCGCTCGGAAACGAAGACTGCTTCCGCGAAGAAGTGCTCAGGCAAAGCAAGAAAATAAAAGAATTATTCGGCAAAACACCCAAAATATTCCGCAACTCAAGCCTTATTTACTCCGACGAGATCGGAGCGCTGGTGGCAAGCCTCGGATTTAAGGGAATGATCACCGAAGGCGCCAAGCACATCCTCGGATGGAAAAGCCCGCATTACCTCTACCACTGCGCCATCAACCCGAACCTGAAACTCCTGCTGAGAGATTTTAAGCTCTCGGATGACATCAGTTTGCGCTTCTCCAATTCGGAATGGAGCGATTACCCCCTGTTCGCCGACAAATACATCGGCTGGATCGACGCTTTGCCGTCAGACGAGCAAGTGATAAATATTTTCATGGAATTGTCGGCAATCGGCATGGCGCAGCACCTGTCCTCGAACATCCTTGAATTTTTGAAGGCGCTACCGGCCTGCGCCAAAGAAAAAGGAATAACATTCTCCACCCCCACCGATATCATCACCAGATTGAGGCCGGTATCCTCCATAGAAGTCTCCTACCCCATTTCGTGGGTGGATGAAGAAAGAGACGTCACCTCATGGCTGGGCAACGTCATGCAGCGCGAAGCGTTCAATAAATTGTACAGTGTGGCCGAAAGAGTACACCTTAGCAACGACCGCCGCATCAAACAGGATTGGGATTACCTGCAGGCCAGCAACAACTTCCGTTTTATGACCACGAAGAACACCGCGATCTCCGTTTACCGCGGAATTTACGATTCTCCTTACGATGCATTTACCAATTATATGAACATTCTGGGGGATTTCATCAAGCGTGTCAATGCGCTCTATCCCGAAGATATGGACAATGAAGAGCTGAATTCCCTCCTGACCACCATCAAAAATCAGGATAAAGAATTGGAAAAGCTACACAAAGAGCTGGATAAACTCAAAGGCGGATCAGCCGGAGCCAAAACCAAAAAGAAAGCCTGAATATTATCGGTTTACAAGCAAAATCCCGGTAAGACGCCACAAGCGGCCTTGCCGGGATCTCTTTTTTTTCCGCGCGACCTACATCGCAAACTTTAAACAAACAGGCCGGTCAATAACAATCCGTTTCCCCGTAAAAGCAAGCCGTCCGCTCTCTTTATCCCGTTCGTATATCTCAACTGCGTTGTCGTCCCGCGCGGCCACCAGCAAAAACTTTCCGTTGGGTGTGATTATAAAATTACGCGGATGCCTCCCCGTCAATTGATAACCCTCCTTAGTTAACCGGCCGTTCGTTTGGTCGATGCAAAAAATGGCGATTCCATCGGCCGCAAGACGGTTGCTGGCATACAAAAACCGCCCGTCCGGGCTGATGTGAATATCCGCGCTGCCTTTGGCGCCAATCGTATCCGACTGTATTGTTTGAAACTCCCGCAATGCTCCATTATTTAAATTAAAACAAACAACCGCTCCGGAAATCTCATTGATCAGATAAGCCCGACCGCCATCGGGAGAAAATGTGATGTGGCGAGGCCCCGAACCGGAAGCAAGACGGAAATCCGGCGGAGACGCCGCTTTCAGAAATTTATCCCCTTTTTCTACATTCATCTGCGTATTGATCTCGAAAGCGTAGACCCGGTCTGTACCCAGATCGCAGCCAAAAAGAAACCTGCCATCGGGTGACAGCCGGACACAATGCAAATGCGGCTTCGCTTGCCGTTCTTTGTCAGCGTCCGCGCCCGCGAACCGGATCACATCCGAAGCAGGTAGCAAAGAGCCGTCTTTAGCCACCGGAAACACCGAAATACTTCCGCCGCTGTAATTGGCAGTAACCACGTGCCCGTTTGCCGCCAGAATAAAGCACGGATCCGCACCCATGGCCGGAACACTGTTCAATCGCTGCAATGCCCCGTTATTTTGGTTGAAAACAAAAGCCGTAACCGCCTCATTACCATCGCCGTGCTCGCTCACCGCATAAACGAACCGGTTATCATCCGAAAGCGTCAAATAGGACGGATTACTGACTTCAACATCCGACAAAGCCTCAAACGCTCCGGTTTCCTGATCAAAACGAAATGTATAGATCCCTTTGCTGTCGCCGGTTGTATAAGTACCAACAAGCAGGGCCATTTCGTCTCCCGCAGGCCCCGTCGCAGGTTGCGACGCCTTCTTATTCGTACAAAAAAGAGCCGTCAATCCAACAGCTATGAAATAAAATATTTTTCTTGCCATAAAAAAAATGGTTTAAGTTATTTCCGTAAAGATAGCGCTTTCTGCAAAAAAATAAGCCCGGATTTTTCTGAAAAAGGACTATATAGTTACAAAACGCCATTTTTCTGAAAAAAATAAAGCTTTATGAATTTAAAAAGCTACGTTTTCTAAAAAAATGAAGCTTAGATTTTGTCGAAGCATCATCCACAGAATTTTTGGCGCTTAGATTTTGTCGAAGCCTCACAAAATCATTTAAAGGTGTTTTGTAAAATAAAAAGACCTCCGTTAGGCCATTGATGACGTCCTGATTTCAACGAAAAGCGTCAAACCGGCAAAAAGATCAAAAAAGAAAAAAATAATTCTCTTTTTCTTCAAAAAAATTAGGAAGCTATTGAATTAATGCTTAATTTAGCAGCATATTTAATCAACAAAACATCATGAAGAAATATATTCGATTATTTAAGTTTTATGATTTGACCCTTTCGGAATTTCTCGAATTGTTGCGTATCATTTTTGAATTTACCCTGCCGCGCGCTTTGGCGAAGACCCTCGGGCTTGGAAGAGCCTATAACGAAACAGAAGAGTCATACGATAAATTGGTAGACATCTTCCGCCGGAATCCGGCGATGCTGCAAACGGAAGAGCTGGTAGTGACCATTGCAGGTATCCGCCGGAAAATGATTCTCTTCAAAGGTATGCTAAAAGACGTATTGGCCAGCGCAACAGGGGAAGATATTAAGAAAGCCAAGCTGTTGGAAAATCTGGCGCATCCCTATCTAAAAAATGCAGCGCATGACACACAGGCCGCCCTAGCCGCCAACGCAGCCGAGATGGCCGACGCCTTGCGCACAGCTGCAAACCTGCCGGCGCTCACATCTTTTGGACTGAAAGACTTCGTAGACGAAATTGCAGCCCTGGCACACGCAGTCGGACAAATATTGTATATACGCGGCGAAGAAAAAGCATTCCGGAAAGAACTCGGCAATGCCACCGACACCCGCAAAAAACTTGAGAAACAACTCCAATTCCTGCTCTATTCCGCCATCCCCGTGCACTATACCGAGGCAACCGGAGCGCTGCTCACCGCCTTTGAACACGCCATCGTCGAGATCAACGGAACGCTCGACAGCTTCCGCCATCTTACCTCCGGCAATGGCAGCGACGATCCCAATAGCGGCAGCGGCGACAATAACAATGGAAACGGCAACGAAGAAGACGCCGGCGACGACGAAGAGGAAGTCGGCGGAAACGAAGAAGAAGACAACGACGACGAATTTATCCCACCTCCAGAATGGGAAGATCCAGATGCCTGAACTTATTTTATCATGAACAATTGGCAAAGGGTACATCGCCAATTGATATGAGCGGTTGTCAATAGATAAATTACAATTGCAAATGGGCAATTAGTTCACCAACAGGCTAATTGTCCATTTTTTAAAGTGCGCATAATAAATTCTTTTGTTGCGTCAATTGGAAGATAAATAAATATATTGCTCGCCTCCCTGCATTCCGACAAAAGGAAGCGCGCGCCCTGTCTATGAACTTTGCACCGACAATCGGGTGGCCTGACATTGAAGCTTATTTGAAAACAATCTAAATAGATTGTAGCCTGTGAATAAATGGCTTATCTTTGCTTAAATTTTTCAAGGAAAATAGTTATGCGGTTATCCGAATTAAAAACAGGTGAAAGAGGAATTGTCGTGAAGGTTTTAGGGCATGGCGGGTTCCGTAAACGAATCGTCGAGATGGGATTCATCAAAGGGAAGATAGTAGAAGTATTGTTGAATGCCCCATTGAAAGATCCCATAAAATACCGCCTGATGGGCTACGAAATTTCATTGCGCCGCCGGGAAGCCGAAATGATTGAGATAATCAGCGAACAGGAGGCGCTGGAACGCCACGCCGAGCCGGATTATCACGCCGGATTGAACGAAGAAATAAAACATCCCGAAGAAGTCCTCAAAAACATCGCCCTCGGCGAACGGAAAACGATCAACGTCGCCTTAGTCGGCAATCCGAACAGCGGGAAAACATCACTTTTCAATTTAGTCTCCGGCCTGCACGAACATGTGGGAAATTATAGCGGAGTGACCGTCGATGCAAAAGAAGGCACCTTCAAATTCGAGGGATACCGCTTTAAGGTCGTCGACCTCCCCGGAACCTACTCCCTATCGGCCTATACTCCGGAGGAGATGTATGTGCGCAAACATATTATCGAAGATACGCCCGATGTTGTCATCAACGTGGTAGATTCGTCCAATCTGGAACGCAACCTCTATCTGACCACGCAACTGATCGACATGAACGTCCGCATGGTCGTCGCTCTGAATATGTTTGATGAGCTGGAAGATAGCGGCAATCAGCTGAATTATCACCTGTTGGGCAGCCTCTTCGGCGTGCCGATGGCGCCAACCGTAGCAAAGAAAAATCTGGGCATCGAACATCTTTTCCGTATCGTCATCAATTTATATGAAGGGACGGATATTCTCAGCAAAGACGACAATAATAAGATATACCGGCACATCCATATCAATCACGGCCCCGACCTGGAGAGATCCATCGATTTATTAAAGGAAGCCATCTCTGAAAATGAAGAAATACGCCATAAATACTCCACTCGCTTCCTGGCGATCAAACTGCTGGAGAACGACAGGGATGTGGAAGGATTGATATGCCAAATGCCTAACGGACGGGATATTATCGGGAAAAGAGATAAGCAGGCGCACCGTATCCACGAATTAACCAAAGAAGATACCGAATCGGCAATAACCGACGCCAAATATGGCTTCATCTCCGGAGCTTTACGGGAAACTTATACCGATAATCACCAGGAGAAACAAACAACCAAGGTTTTGGACTCCATTGTAACCCATCGCTTTTGGGGATTCCCGATCTTCTTCCTGTTCATGTATCTGATGTTTGAAAGCACCTTCGTCCTGGGCGAATACCCGATGAATGGCATCGAATGGCTTGTTGGAGCGATTGGCGACCTCATACGCGAACACATAAGCGCCGGCCCACTGAAAGATTTGCTCATTGACGGCGTCATCGGCGGGGCCGGCGGCGTAATTGTTTTTCTGCCTAATATTTTGATCCTTTATCTTTTCATTTCACTGATGGAAGACTCCGGTTACATGGCCCGCGCGGCTTTCATCATGGATAAGATCATGCACAAGATGGGACTGCACGGAAAATCGTTCATCCCGCTCATCATGGGCTTCGGCTGCAATGTTCCGGCCATCATGGCTTCGCGTACGATAGAAAACCGGAAAAGCCGCTTGATCACTATGTTGATCAACCCGTTAATGTCGTGTAGCGCGCGTTTGCCTATTTATCTGCTCTTTGCCGGCATATTTTTCCCCGGTAGAAAAAGTTTGGTGTTATTGCTCATCTATACCGTTGGCATCCTGCTGGCCGTGCTCATGGCGCGCCTGTTTACCAAATTCTTCAAGGGCGACGACACTCCTTTTGTCATGGAACTGCCGCCATACCGTATGCCGACTGCAAAATCCATTTTCCGCCACACCTGGGAGAAAGGGGCGCAATATCTGAAGAAAATGGGCGGGATCATCATGATCGCATCCATTATTATCTGGTTCCTGGGCTATTATCCTCGAAACGATGCCGAGCAGACGGTTGCCGAGCAGCAGGAAAACTCTTATATCGGTCAGCTGGGTAAAGCCATCGAACCCGTCATCGAACCGCTTGGATTCGATTGGGAATTGGGCATCGGCCTGCTGACGGGCATCGGCGCCAAAGAATTGGTCGTCAGTACCTTGGGAGTACTTTATGCCAATGATTCCGAAGCCACAAGCCTCGCCGAGCGCATCCCCGTCACCCCGTTTGTGGCATTCTGCTATATGCTGTTCTCTTTGATCTACTTTCCGTGTATCGCTGTTCTTGCCGCCATCAAACACGAATCCGGAAGCTGGAAATGGGCCTTGTTTGCAGCAGTTTACACGACCGGCTTGGCTTGGATCATAACCTTTGCCGTCTACCAGGTCGGCCGGCTGTTTATCTGATCCCCATGGCCGGCTGCTCCCTTTTGATATGACTTCCGTTATGACGTTGCCGACAATACAGGAATGGGCCGTTGCGATCATCGTGCTCCTTTGCTTCCTTGAAGTCGGGCGGCGTATTTTATCTTTCTTCAAGCCGGCAAAGCGTGGCGATGATCCGTGCGCGAATTGCTCCGGCAAGTGCAGCCTGAAACATATGTCAGACGAAAAGCAGCGAAAATGCAGCGAAAACCTGAAGAAGAAGAACAAAAAACACTGCGGTTAGTTGCTAAATCAGATTTTAGATAATACCTTTGCCACCGCAATGGAAATAGGATAGGGTTCCTTGGCCGAGTGGTTAGGCGCCGGTCTGCAAAACCGTTTACGGCGGTTCGAGTCCGCCAGGAACCTCAACAAACCCTTTTAGAAGTCTTCTAAAAGGGTTTTTCTTTGCTCTTATTCTAAAATGGTACTACATTGGTACTACAATCGCAGCTGTTTTAATTTGTTTATCTCACATTTAACATTTAATAATTCGGGCAAATAAGGGCTACATACCCTACTACGAAGTTGCATCAATGCTAATAATAAGCATATTAATCCTGTTAAAGTTACCGCAAAATGGCTTTTTTAAAAAATACTGTGTGTGTAAAGCAGGGCGGGGAGGTATAGGGGGGAGCTGTTCTTGATAAATTCTTACCCATACCGAAGTATAGCAAGTGCACACTTTTAGATGTATTATTCACTTCCTATTATCAAGTATCAGGATTGATAAATACTTGTTTCATTCCGATAATATCCACGTTTCGCATTGAAACGATTTCAGGGGTTGTTAATCGTTTGTTGTAGGCCTCAACGCTCGGATATACGGTATAGGTTGTTTGTCTATCCGGTGGGGTAGGAATATACAACGTACCGGTATCGGAAACATAGGATGGATGACGTTTTCCCGTTCCGGTTCCGACGGGAGTTCCGTCTGTTTCCGATTGAGGCTTGCCGGTGAACTCCGGAAGGGAGAAGCGCACAAGGTAATCCGCTAAATCAAATCCGGCTTTCCGTTCTTCGTCGCTCGCTTTTTCCTCTATCAAAGACGAAACAGACACGTGGCAAACAGCATGTAGCGCCTTAGCCTTTTCTGTCCATTCCCTTAACTTTCCTGCATCAGGGAACAATACTACATTCCGGCCTCTTAACGGCTCACACAGCTTTGCGGACAAGTGCCCACAGCCTCCGCAGGCAAGCCAAATAAAGGCAGGCAAATAACAGCTTGCTATGATGGCCGTCTTTTCACTTTCGACAATAGCAACCGGATTATTATTTCCACTCAGAAGATGCTCCCCGAACAAACATTGAGACAGATTGAAGTTTGATAGCTTCAAAACAGTATGCACCCATGATATTCTATTGACAGGTTCTTTCACTCGCTTACCTGTCCGGCTGTCATACTGCATGATCTTTCCGGTATGGACGCGCCCAAAGCAGTCTATCTGCCAGAATAGCGTTGCACCGTCCCAATGTTTGGACGTACCTATGAGATAGTGATGTACGGCTTCATTTGCAGCCTCAACGCCAACCACACTGCACAGGTATTTAACAAGCCTGTTATCCCCGTATCCCTGCAATGACCTTTTGAATACATCAATGTCAATGTAAGACGGTGCGAGCTGAGGCGTCGGGGCCGGCCTTCGGTACGGCGTGAAGTTCCTTGTCGTATCAAAGTGAATGTTATTATCCTGGAAATACTGCTTCGGGGGATAATGATGCCCGCAGTTATCGGCGCGGTCGCATTTGCCGACGATGGAATGTAACGGATTACCTGTGCTGTTGTCAATGTACAACACAAAGGTTTTATGCTCGCACGCCGGACAATGATGCTTCCCGCGTTTGGACAAACTATATTTATGATATTCCATACTCATCTGGTTTTTCAAAAAAAAATGTTTTGTTTTCAGCGCCCATTTCGCCCGTTACGTCCAACTCCTTTTATGTTTTGGACGATACGGACGATTTGGGCGTTCATTTAAAACATATTTTTTTTAGTAGAGACACTCATTTATTCTTTTAATATAAACATACCTGTCACCGCTCTTTATTATCTCAAACCCTTTCGTCCGCAATCTTTCCGAAAACGTCCGGTTACTGCAAGCCCTGTATCCATCATCCATACAGAAAGCCTTGTATTGCCAATACAATTCTTTCAGTAGCATACGTTCATTGTTACTTGTCTGATAACTATTATCATCAATAAACATTTGTACGCTGTCGCTCTCGGCACGGTATCGTTTCAACGTTTCGTCTATTGCGAGACAGACGGTAAACTTTTTGTTTGATAACAACCGCTTCAATCCATCCAATACCCAGTTGAATATCCCTGCAAGTTCGCCCTCAATGATTTTTCGGTGCAACTCTCTGTCTTGCTCTTCCGGCGGGATGGTAATATCAAAAGGAATGATAATAAACCGGCGAAAGAACGCGTTTGTCTGCTCCGTATCCCTTGGCAGCTCATTAGCATTAAAAATCATCTTTGCGTAGTTCCTGACCTCAAAAGGTCGTCCGTATGGACTTCGCGCCGTAAATGGTTCGCCGCTTGCCAACTTCTTAAACAGATCGCAATTCATTTCCTTGCTGATCTCGCTTGCATAGTTCAAAAGTTTGTTAGCTATTTCGGCACGATAGTAACCTGTTTTGTCGGTCAGGTCGGAAAGTGGGAATGTACTCACATTTTCACGTCCAAGCAACGCCGTCAATACCTCAAAGAAAACAGATTTGCCGTTTGCGCCGTTTCCGTGAAGGATAAGGCACTTTTCAAACTTCAATCCGCTGCCGTGCCGGATAAACAAATATCCTGCATACTCCGATAAAACCGCCTGCATCTGTTTGTTGGGCAAAACTCTGTCGAGATAGTTCTTGAATATCGGGGCGGCTGCTCCGGCATCATACCGGAACGGCAATTGATAGGTCAGAAAGTCGGTGCTATTGAATGGGCGTAGCTCCTGCCGTTCTGTCGTAACCTCAAACGTTCCGTTCTGTAAATTGATTAAAACCTTATTCGGTTCAAATTCCGGCGGCTGCAAGTGTGCAGAAAAGAGAAACTGTTTATAAAGTTCATCAACAAACTGATATTCTTTAGCCAGAACCTGTTTGGTTCCCAATTTCTCCGCACAATCGGAAAGGAAGTGTCTTACATCGTCCTCGGCCAGGGTTTCCCAATATGCACCATTATAAAGATAACAAAACCCGCCCTGTTTGCACAAAGACCAATTATTAGCCTCTGCCAGCCGTAAAATTTCATCAATGATAAGCACTTTCATTTCGGGGCGTTTCATTTTGATTTCGGCACGTGCTTCCGCTGGTATGTTTGGATACAACTTTGCTGTAAAATCCACCGGCGTACACTGTTCGATCAATGATGTTAGTATTTCACCCTTGCTTTTGAGTTCTGGTGGTGCAGTCAAGCACTCAACTAAATTATCAATGTGAGCTTTAATCTCATCCATGCTTATACTTAGCTGTGGGGCGGTACTCTTATTCCCGCCCGCTGCAAAAAGACCTGATGGATCATATTCTTCCATCGTCAAATAAATTTAATCGTGAAACATCAGGTTTTGTAAATAGAGTTTCATCAGTAGAATAATATCCTGCCGTACACTTAGTATGTTCGTCCTCTGCCTTATAAAGACGCTGAATCAAGCCTTTATTTTCCATATCGGCAATGTACCGGCAAATATTAGCGCGTAGTATTCCGGTCTCAATGGATACTTCCAACATCGTTTTAGGGCGCTCCTTAAATGATTGATAAACCCTTTGGTACTGTGACCTGAAACTATTATCTTTGTCATACTGATTAAGAGGATGGGTAGTCGATGAGGCTGCCTTTTTTCTTTTATTCATTACTTTGCCCTCCGGTATTTAAAGATTACTTTACTCCTTATCGCATCATCAATAGTATTAGCATCGTATAATATTCGACTACCAATACGTTTACATGTCAATACTCCGTTATTTGTCAAACGAGACAACGTAGGTAACGTAATGTGTAGTATTCCGGCTACCTCCTTACGTGTATAGTATTTCGGCTCTTTATTGGATGTTGCACCCAATACTCTTTCAACTACCTTATCTGCAATTGTGTCAATTATTGGAGAAAAGAAATCCAATATAACGTCTCGCTGGTTTACTTTTAATCTATCCATAATTTGATTTTTAAATTATTATGAAGTCAGGGTGCGCACCTCCTTATCTTCTTACCAGCAAAGTTATATCGGGCAAAGTCGGGCGATTCGGGCAAACACAAAAAAATAACGCAAAGATATATCTGAATATCAATGCGTTATGAATTATTTTATCAGGCAAAGTCAGGCAAAGTTGCCTGATATATTATAATGAATATATTCCGTCTAAAAAGCGATTAAATTCTTTGTTTTGATCACTATTGATTTCATCTAATTTTAGAACCCTATTTAGTCTAATACCAACACCTAAAGACTGTTCTACTGTTTTCACCCATTGAGTTTTATTTTCTATCAGCATACCTAAACGATTAAATAGAGCGATGACGCGTTGTTTATTACCTTTCCTGATTTGAATTGTCAGGATTCCAGTGTTTAGCATTGATATGAAAGCATCTTTCTCAATGCTTACCCATAACTTACCATTACATTCATTATAAACCTTATCTATAATGGTACTGTCAAAACTGATATTATCACTATTGGATTGAGATGACGTCTTTTCACGGAATATAATCCTCAATATAGCATTTAACCAAAACAGCTTATAGCGATATGAAAGAAGGATTGGTTTTTTCGTAAGGTTCCTTCCAGCCTTTAACCAAAACAGCTTAGAGCGATATTCTACTTCGCTATTGGCTATATTATTTAGCCGGCTTACAAAATCTGTAGAGTATGCTATTTTTAGCTCTTTCATTGAGATCATTAAATGTTTGATCCCATTATGTAGTGTCATTTCAAGTATATCTCCTGAAAACTTTTCATCAGCAGTAGAAGTTTCTTCATGGGTTAACCTATACCATTCTGCTCTCAATGCCGCTTCAATTAATTCTATAATTGTTTTTTCTATTATTGTTGTCCTATCATTTTTATCAAGTGAAAAAATGTATTCTTCAAACTTACACAAACATGTTTTAAACTTAGCTTGCAACTCATCCATCACGGGGTTAGTCAATGTTTCGTCAGTCCAAGCATATCCTTTAAAAGGATGGTATTTATAGGTAGGAATTGCATCAATAAATTCTTTAAACTCATTCATAACTGGTTATTATTTTACTGTCCTTAATTTCGTGAAATAACTCTCTTTCGCCGCCAACATGCTTTTCTCTGATTCGTTCAGTTTGAGATATGTTTTTAATTGCTGCTCCGAACCATGTCCGGTTATGGCCATGATAGAACTCAGCGAAGCACCGGTTTTATACATGTTTGTTGCGAGAGATCTCCTGCATGTATGGGTTTTCAACAGGTCACAGAAACGCTTTCTTGCGGTGTACGCCATTACTCCCCGTTGTTCGTCAAATTCTATTATTTCAGTCCATCCCAAATCCTCGCCAATCTCTTTTATGTGGTCGTTTATCTTCTGATCGTAAACCTTTGGCAACTCTCCGTCGTATTTATCAAGAATAGCCTCTATACGATAATCCAAAGGAATATAGACTATGTTTTCTGTCTTCTCCTGCTTTAGTTTGATATAGCGGTTCCCATCAGTCAGGGTAATAATCATATTTGAATTGATACGCTTGTAATCACTAACGCGTTGTCCGGTTAGGCAGCCAACTATAAACACATCTTTCACCTTTTCCCATGCAGGACGGTTGGATAAATTGTACTCGTAAAGTTCCTGTATGCGTTCCTCTGTTAGATAGACATTATCAACATCTTTATAAATAACATCAAATCCGGCACGGACATTACCGGCATCCATTAACTTTAGTTGTTCGGCTGCATAACATACTGTCTTGCATACCTTCACCATTCGAGCAATAGTGTTCGGGGAGTATCTTTTATCAGTCAGGAATAATCGGAAGTCATTATAAAAATTTACCGTCAAGTCTGAAAAGTCAATAACTCTAAGTCTTATCTCTTGATATGCTTTGAATTGGGCCTGAAAGCCTTTATAGCTTTTTACTGTTCCAGGTGATACATTGGTAGTACCTCCTTTCTTCTTTCGCTTACCACTTTCACATTCATGTATGAATTGAGTAATAAAATCGTTAAAGTTGGTAGCCTGTTCTTCTTCCAAGGCTTTGGCCTCAGCCTCAACACGTTCTTTTTCCGCTGCAATCTGTTCGGCATACACAATTTCATGTACTCGGACTTTTGCCATCTCGGAAGTAATTATTACGCCATTTTTTATAAAAGCGTCAATCATTGAGGAAATGGCATCCAGCTTAACAAACAATTCTTTTCCTTTACCGTTCCTGAATACTGTTAATGCTTTTGCGCCGGTCAAAGACTTATTCCACTCCTTTATATCGACCTCTAAACCCGTAGATACCCTGATATTGATTTTAGGTACTCTGTTTTGGATGCGAGCGTATAAGGTCGCATATCCTTCGTTTTTATCTGTTCTCAAAATAAATGTAGCTGACATACTTTTCATTGTTTTGATTGGTACTACAAAGATAGAGGTTCTTTTTATTTGGTACTACAATGGTACTACAATTTTTTATCTCGTTTAATTTTATTTTCTCTGATAAATAAAAAACACTCTAATAATCAGATTATTATGCAATACAACTTTTATTGAATAGATAAGTAAAATAAAGAAAAAGAGGTTCGCCAGGAACCTCAACAATGCCCCGAAACTCTTTATTATTAGTAGTTTCGGTGCATTTTCTTTTTGGTAGGGCGGAATAATTAATTCAAGTTGCTATTTATAGTTTGTACAATTTATCAAAAGCACAGATAGTAGGCCACAAATCGAACCCCATTCCATCAATATGATAATAAAGGGTATTGGCATTATCGTACGGGCTCGTGGTACCAGTAGCAGAAGTAACCATGTACTTATAGGTATTATTCAAAGCGGTCACGCTGGCGGGGAGCATATATATAAATGCCCATCTCATCCCCCATCCGTCTATGTAGCGTCCGTGGCGCGGGTATCCCCAGATCACTTCTCCCAAGGGAATTACCAACAAAAGCAACCTCCACCGGAGTGTCTTCAAGCAATGCCTCGCTGTTCTTAATGCAAGAACAAAGCAGTGTAACCATATATAGGAGTAAATACTGTTTTCTTCATTGTCGCATACTATTTGTTTTTTAAGTAGTTCATTAAAGAACGGGAGGTGCAGGCGTGCCAGCATCCTTGTCCGGCACCTTGAAAAGGTTGTTTTTTATACTGGGGAATGAATCCGGGGACGCCGATTGGAAAGGATTATGCAGGTAGCCAAGGGAATTATTTGTCATTAAACGTTCGTTTAATGAGCCACCCTGCTTTTTATCCTTCTTACGTAACAGCTTCACTCCAGCCAGCCTTTTTCAAGCTAACCTATATCGACGCTTCGCAAAACGGAGAAATGCCAAACTATAAAGATTGCAGTACCTTCAACTGCCAATAAGGTGAGTTTTGGCTTTACTTACCAGAATATCAAAGCAAAGAAAAAGGCTGGCGTTCAAATCTACTCTTAGCAATAGTCATAAATAATTGTCGGAAATTCTTTACTCAGGTGATAGCGAGCGTAAAACAAATAGTAATGTTTAAAATTGTGTAGAGTCCCGAGATGAAAGCAAATAGTGATTGTGATCATCCCGTTATCAGGTAGGCTACCGGATCGATTGCGCTTCTTTCCTTACTTACATACTCTGTAATTGATTTTTTTGATCTCATGCTCATTTTTTTGCTAAAATCGTCTGCAATACAATAAATTTCAATAATTTTGTAGATGCGATAATCACGTACGACTTATTGATTAAACAAAATAAAATAGATCAAAAATAACTGCTTGCAAATACTACTAAAAAATAAACTGTGCTCGTTAAAAAAATGCTATTATGGTGGAAATATTAATAAGAATCATTATTGAACCCTTGCAGGAATCTTCCAGAAATATCAGAGAACGTTGCAAGCGAAAGAAATATATGGAGTTTGTCATGTTCAAGAGCTTCTGCTTTAAGGAAACAAAAGGTAATGCAAAGTGATACAAACACTATCAATCCGGAAACAACACATATAGTTTTCGAACAGTTAATAAATTAAATTCAATCATTAGTGCTCTGTTAAAAGGGAGTATTAAAGAATAATTAAATAAACTTGGTTCATTAGGTTCACATCGTTCTTTGTTATATTAAAAATTAGTTTTGTTGAAGAGGTCTTTCAAATGAGTTTTAAAATTTTTTGGACGTCCTCTTAAGAACAGCAAAGGTGAAAACTGGAACCTGTTTAATCGAAAAACATCTGTAACTAACTGCATTTCAAATATATAAAAAACTATTTGTGGTTTTAACGGGACAGCAATGAAATTCAATAACTATGTATAAACTTTTAATTTTCACACTTGTTGCCTTGCCTTTATGTTCTTGTGGCAATGGCAAACCATCTTCATCGGATGGCGATAAATCAGAACCGAAAGACACAGCAGCCGCTGCCGACTTTACTGTTGCTAAGCCAGCTCCTATTGTCAATGTTTATATCGAAAATAGCGGCAGTATGGACGGCTATGTGAAGGGCAAAACCGAGTTCAAAGGCGCAATTCGCGATTTGTTGGTGCTACTCAAATATCATTACGATGAAGACAGTATTAATCTGTTTTTTATCAATCAGCAAATCAATAAACTGCGACTCAATCCTCAACCTGAATTAACAAAAAAGAAGCAACAAAAAATCAAATCTGAAAATACTGCAAAAATTGACCTTACAGCTTTTGCGCAAAATATTGAACTGGAATGGCGGAACGGACAAGAAAAAGAAATGTGGCAAAGCACTAATCTTAATCAAATTTTCAAAATGATTTTGGACAAAACTGGCAACAACTCTATTTCTATTTTGTTTTCCGACTGTATTTATTCCATTCATGGCTCAAGCGATGCCATAGGATTGCTTTTGGATGAAAAAAGTTTAACAAAAGACGCATTTCTCTCGAAATGGAAAAACGATAAAGTGCCACTTGCCACAACCATTGTAAAAATGAAATCGAAATTTGATGGCAAATACTATCCTTTTACTGGCGACGACAAAGGGTATTATATCAAAGGAAACAGACCTTATTATATCTGTGTAATTGCAAATCAGGAAATTCTTGATGATTTTAATAAAAATATAGAACTGAAAGCCAACAAAGTAGAAGGTTTTGAAAATAAATATACTTTGCTTTCCAAAAAATCGAAAGATTTGTATTATTCTGTTCTACAGTCAACCTGTAACAAAGGGCGTTTCAAACCTGACCGCGACAAAACAAAATTAACCCACATTCACGGAATTAAAGATGTAGATTTAATGCGGGGAGTAGATAGAATTCAATTTGCTGTAGCAGTGAACTACAGCAATGTGCAAACAGAAAACGATTATCTGACAAATCCTGCAAATTATACAGTTACTACCAATAATTTTATTGTGAAAGAAATTTTTCCGATAGACTCTGTGAAAATTAATGCTAACGATAAAAATCGTATTGCCAACGCAAAACCCACTCATATCATTGTATTGGAGGCAAAAACAAAAGCTGTTTCCGATGTTTCATTTGTACTGAATAAACAAATACCACAATGGATTATCAACAGCAGCACCGAAGACGATACTTCGCAGGAAAAAACAGAAGGCAAAACATTCGGTTTAAACTATTGGGTAGCAGGTATTGCAGAAGCGTATAAAATCATTTATCCCGATAATAAATACTTTTTTGAATGTACAATTTCAATAGATAAATAATTAAATAACAATAACATAATATTTTTTCATTATGAACGATTTTCTTTCTCTATTCTACGAACTTTTTGGTTCAAACTATATTGAAGGTTTTTCCGATAATCTTTACGATGCAGGTATTTATACCTCAACTGGTATTGCAACGCTGGCAGTTACAGTGTTGGGTATGATTATTTTCTACCTGTTCAAAGCACAAAAGCCACTTACTTTTCGTTTGCTCGCTTGGTTTATCACAGTGCTTCTACTGTGTATTATCAGTTTTGCTATTGCTTATACGCTATCCAACAACACTTTGTATGGAATTTATGCCGAACAAAATCAGGACTTACCATATAGTTTCGAAAACTTTGTGGGATTTGCTCTGATAAATCTTTTGTGGTCTTTTGTCTATTGTCTTGTTTTTTCAGTGGCAATACAACTGATTTTTATTAATATACACGGGAATGTACCTTTCCTGTTTCGTAAATCATATAAATAATTATAAATCACCTAATGAAAAATATATGGCAAAATTATATATATTTGGAATAGGCGGGACAGGTTCTCGTGTTCTTAAATCGCTTATAATGCTGCTATCAAGTGGCGTAGATTGTGCATTCGACACTATTATACCAATCATTATCGACCGCGATGTACAGAACGGCGATTATGTTCAGGTAAAAAAACTTGTTGACAATTATATCAGGGTAAATGAAAATATGTCAAGCCATGACTGCAAGTTTTTCAAAACAAAAATAGACTTATTGAAAGTGAATGGTGCATGGCAGTTTTGTTTGCAATGGGATCAGCAAAATGTAAGGTTTGATGATTTTATAAATTATAGTCAGTTGGATGACCCAAATAAAGCATTGGTAGATATGCTTTTTTCGCGTGAAACATTGGAAATGGATATGAGTCATGGTTTTCAGGGAAATCCTAATATGGGCTGTGTGGTTCAAAATCAATTTGAGAACAACGATTTATTCACAGCTTTTGCCAATCAGTTTCAAACAGGCGACCGTATTTTTATCATTTCCTCTATTTTTGGTGGAACAGGTGCAAGTGGATTTCCACTTTTGCGGAAACTTTTGCATAAAACACGCACACAAAACACAGGGCAATGGGGTCCGATTAAGAATGCCCCGATTGGCGCAATTACTGTTTTACCCTATTATCAAGTTGCAGACGCAGATGCTAATGATAACAGTACTGTCAATGCTAATGATTGGAACGACAAGGCAAAAGCCGCATTGAATTATTACATTGATGAACAAAATCATTTAGATATGTTATATTATATTGGCGATACAAAACCAAGTACTTACCCGCACTGTAAAGGTGGGGCAAATCAAACTGACCCTGCTCACTTTGTAGAAATGGCTTCGGCACTGGCAATTCTTAATTTCGCAAAATTGCCAGTAAATAGTTTTACAATTACCAACAATAGCAATAGCCACGCTACTACATACAAAGAATTTGGCATAAGTGACGAAACACAATCTGATTTCAATATGCTACATCAGTCAACAAAAAATCTTGTTGTTGAACCGCTATCAAGATTTTTACTTTTTGCTAAATATATGGGCTACAATGCAATAAAAGATAACAATCCGAAAACCGTAAAAATCACCGATAAAATTGCTCAAAAAGATAGTGGTAATCATTTTGACAAAACGGGATTATCTGCTGTTTATGCTATCCGTAAAGGTTTTGATAGTGCTTTTCGCTCAAATGAATTACAATCACTTGAGATTATCCAAAAAAATTATGTGGATTGGTTAATCGAAATGGAAGCCCAAGCCCGTAGTTTCAGCCCATTCAAACTTGAAATGTCGAGGGCTGATGAATTTATCAAAGGTACATTAGACTTGTGGAATGGTTCTCGATTCAACAAAGATTGGGAGAGGGTGCTGAAAATACTTGTCGATATACACGGAAGTATTGACGAAGCACTGTCGGAATCGCAAAAATTTCTCTTACTCTTTTCACGTGCTACTGAAAAATTACTAACCCTTAAAACTCATTAAGATCATGTCATATATTTTCAGATTAAATACAAGCCTAACGCAAGGCGCAGGTACATTGTCCGCTACTATTCAAGATTGGGGTGACACAAAAGGCTACAGCACAAGCGAAATAGATCAAATTCCACCCTCGAATCCAAACTCAACAAACGAACCAACCTCCATACCTTCGCCATTTGCCCGTATAGCTTTGACTAAGACCGCCTTTGCAGAAGTGGCTAAAAAGGGGACGAATGCTTTGAGAGCGTATCAGCAAATTGTATCTAACAGTTTGGATATTGGCGAAATCTTTTTTGATTTCGCCAAACACACCACCATATTACAATGTATTGAGTGGGATATAGATATGCTCAATAGTATGCCTGACGGTTGTTTGAAGAGTACTATCAATTTGTTTTTAGAGAGCGATTCTGCTGCATTAAACTTACAAAATATGAAAGAACTCTATTTTCTTAAACATAAAAACACAGGCAAAATAATAGGAGGCACTTCGCCACGCACATTGTTTTTTAGTGCTGCAAATATAAAAAATCGTCACGCAGGAATTATTGAATCTGAATTTACCAAAGTAGATGGCACTTTTTTCAATAAAAACAACAATAATGAAGAAACTACATTTTCCGCAATTCAATTAAGCCAAAATCACTTCGCTTTTAGTGGTATTCTTCCATTATCGCAGCGCGGTCTTAGATTTCAAGATTACTTGCATACCTGGATTAAAACAAACAAAAATTCCAATGCATTTCCTGAATTTTTCGAGTATCTGATCTCTCAAATACCAACAAACCGGGTAGCACGTATCGCGGATCTACCCAATAATATGAATGATTATACGCAGCTTAAAATCGGCAACAATATTTATCCTGCTGTTTGCGGCTATGAACTTTTTATTTTACAGAACAATCCTGCCGATGTGGCTAATACAAGTGATTTTGTTGTACAGCCTTCTGTTCCTGCAAAAACAGCTCATTTGCCTTTAATTCTTGGTGGCACTGCACCTGGAATTGAGAATTGGAAACTCGACAGCAATTCAATATGGAAGGGACAAGTTTTAGGAAATAATCATGAAATTCTCCCTGACGGCACTCATTATTCGTGGCTTACTGCCGAAGATTTTCTGGAAGACAAAATAATTCAACTACCAAAACCAATAATCGAAAAATACTACTTTTCAGGCAATCATACCAACGCTGGCGATAAGTGTATTTTGCTGCCATTAAAAGATAAATTTTTTGAGTTTTTTTCAGTAGAAGAATTGAAGAAAATGATCAGAATTGATGGTAGCAGTTCAATCAAAGTGATCCTGTCAATCCCTGTCAAAAAAGGTGTAGTTCAATTTGTTAAAGATTACAAGTTAGAAAGTATTATTTCGCTTGGCAGTGAAACTGATTTTATGATTTTCCCAAGAGTGAAATTTGAAAATGCAGAAAGATCTTTTTATCGTTTCGGCTTATTTCACGAATTCAATGAAATAAAGCAGTTATCAGCTTATTTTTACAACAAATCAGAGAAAATTAATTTAAATGAAACAAATGATAAAATCACTCGCAACAATATTGACCCGGCTAACAATGTTTGTACCACTTATGCATTAGAAAAAAAAGAGTTTGATCGTGTAAAAATCTTGATAGACAATAATATAAGTGGAATAATAATTCCTGTGCTTAAACCCGTTAGTAAAAATGTGAATTTTACTTTTTCAGTCGATTTTGGCACTTCTAACACGCATATTGCATACAAAACAAGTACAAATGGCAATATAACAGCATTTGATATTACAGACCAAGACGAGCAAATTTCGTGGCTTGTAAATCCGGGCGATAGAGTTTGTCAAACGCGATTAGTTGCCGATATTGATTTTATTCCCGAACATATCGGGTTCAACAAAGCGAAAAATATCAAAGTCAAGTTTCCTACACGCACGGCATTAATAGTGGCGAATAATGCAACTACGGAACTGAAATTGCCGTTTGCACACACCAATATTATTTTGCCTTTCGACAAAAGAAATGTCCCTGTCTACAATGGCATGCCCGTTACACAGTTGAAATGGGAATCGGATATAGATCAAGTTGGCTATTATATTGATAATTTGTGCTATTTAATGCGCAACAAAGTTGCTTTTGGCAATGGTGATTTGGCGAATACGAAAATAATTTGGACTTATCCATTAAGTATGAACTCAACTCGTTTAGGGGAAGTTGAAGAAAAATGGACAGAGGCATACAAAAAGTATTTTTCAGAAGACAAAGTTGTCGACAAATGCAAAAAACTTACAGAATCGCTTGCTCCGTTCTATTATTACAGCAATTTGCTGGATTACAAAGACTACATAAAAGACCTTGTATCTATTGACATTGGCGGAGGAACTACCGATGTAGTTTTTGTTAAAGACAGCAAACCGAATTTTGTAACCTCATTTCGCTTTGCTGCAAACGATCTTTTCGGACTCGGGCTGTATGTAAGCAAAGTTGTTACAAAATACAAGTCGAGGATTGAAAATCAGATTAGCGAATTTAGGATTTTAACAAGAACGATGAGTGCTATTGATGAAAATACTGAGTTTGGCGATTTTGCTTCCTTTTTCTTTTCACTGAAAGACAATGAAGATTTGACTGAAAGAGGTAAAAGTATTGATTTTAATAAAATGCTGAAAGACGACAATAATCAAAAAATTGTTTTTTTACTGTTCTATGCTGCAATCATTTATCATACGGCGCAGATAATGAAAGCAAAAGGATCGTCTATGCCGCGCCATCTTACCTTTAGTGGCAATGGCTCTCGTATCGTGGATGTCGTTGGGAAAAAAGAAATGTTGGAAAAAATCGCAACACTTATTTTTGAAAAAGTATTTGATGCAAAATATGGCGATGACGGAAATCCAAAAAAAATGGAAATCATTCCTAACACGAACAATCCGAAAGAAGTTACTTGCGAAGGCACAATAAAAACAGCTGGTGAAACGTCAGCTAATGTTCCTTACGAGGTTTTGCTTGGCTTGGGTGATAGTTCTTTCGCCAACACAAAAACATATTCAGAATTGCTGGCTAACACGCAGCTGATTGATAAAATAATCGCACAAGTCACAGCGTTTTTCACTTATGTTTTTGACGAATTGCTCAAAAGTAAAATTGGAAAACAGGTCGGAACAGAATCAATAGAACGGGCATTATCAATTCCCAAAACAGCGATAAACAAAGCCAAAGAAGTAGTTGCTAATAAAGGCGATATAGAAAATGTTGTGAAAAATAAGATTAACAGCAAAGACGAAAATTCCGAAGTTGAAGAAACATTCTTCTTCTTTGCAGTACCTACATTACTGAGAACTATAAGTAAAGAAATAGAAAATAAGGAAGACTAAATAATGAAAAAAATAACAGTAATATTCAGCGTATTAGTTTTGTGCTGCATTTCGGCGGTTGCGAAAAAAGAAATAGATAAAGCCTTTTTTGATCATTTGCTGGACTATGCTAATTATCAGTATTTAATTGCTTTTATCGAAAAAAACGATGCGGAAAAATCCTACATTAAAGACACTTACGAAAAAAGCGTAAAGCCCGAATTGTTAAAGGCAACGCTTAATAATTTGAATGATGCACCGAATTATAACAAAATCGAATCTTTATTTCCCGATGGGTCAAATGATGTTGCATTGCAACTTGCCGGCAAAATCAATAAACGCAAAAATAAATATAACAAGGCTCTCGATGACAATTCATTGTCCGTACAGAAAATTATTAAAAATCAGACAATCCAAACTTCTTCGCAAGTAAATAAACTGGAGGTGGATATTAAAAAATTGCAACAACAAAACTCTACGCTTTGGCTATTGATCATTATCTGTTTGGTGGTGATTATTTTACTTATTACGACTTTATTTCTATGGTATAAATTGCAGTTTACTGTAAATCGCAATAGTTTGGTTCGCAAATTTGTAGAAGATGTGTTTTTTCTCAGTGAAGGAATAAAAGAAAAGTTTAATAACCTGAGATCTCCAATTATAAGCGATAGCAACAACAATGTCAGAATGTTTGAAGACAAACTCAATAAATTGGAACGGCAATTTGGTGAATTATCTGAAAAAGTAAGAAATGGGATACAACAGCAAGCGCCGCAGCAAGCAAATAATACTCCACAGAGCGATAACGCTTTATATTTCGCTTCAAAAAGTGATAAACAATTGACAGAGCAACTACCCAGCAAAACAAATGCAAGCTTTCGCGTTTTTGCGGTTAACAGCAATGAAGCAAAATTTGAGTATATTGGTGTGGTAAAAAATGAAAACTGGTTTGAAGGTATTTGCTCTATCGAAAACGATGCAAAAGATAATCTCACCGACAAGAAACAAATAAATACCACCCAACCGGGTAATGTGAAAAAAGATAATAATAACTGGGTTATAATCATACCTGCAAAAATTAAATTCGTATAAAATTATGCACTATTTTATTGTAATACTCATTGTCGCAATCATTGTAATTATTCAATTATGCTTTTTTACTGACACAAAGAAAAAAATAGAAGATTTTTTGAGTATTTTTCTTGAAAAAGATGGTAATTATGAACTGCACAGCCAAGAAGAAATTGATAATGCAAATCAAGAAATTGATAATGCAAATCATGAGAAATTAGCAAGAATGCTGTCGGCTATTGGTCTAAATATCAAAGATTCTCGTTATAAAAAATATGACAAAAATGGTAATACTACAGGCGAATATAACCTTAACATTATAAAAAGTGATTTAAAATTAGGCGTTATTTCAGCAAACCACGACAATCCAACGTTGAAAACCATTATCAGGTCTATTAACGATTATCTAGAAAATAACAAAACCGTTAGCGATTTTCATTTGATGAAAGATATTATTGATAGAAATTGTGATGCTAAAGAAGAGGAAATCAACACACAAATTCCTATTCCACTTTATATGGGGTTAGTAGGAACAATGGCGGGGATTTTGATAGGTATTCTCTATTTGTGGTTGAGCGGCGGTATTGGCGATTTGTTGAGCGCAGGAGGTGAATCGGGTGTTGACGGTGTTGAGGCATTACTCGGAGGCGTGGCATTAGCAATGATTTCGAGTATTTTAGGAATTATTCTCACTACTGTTGGTTCAAATAAATTCAAAACCGCAAAGTCGACTGTAGAAAGCAGCAAACACAAATTTCTATCTTGGATACAAGCAAAACTCTTACCCACGCTTTCGGACAATGTAGTGGGTGCAATTTGCAAAATGACTAAGAACTTGAATAATTTTAATTCCAAGTTTGCCGAAAACACAGGAAATCTCAGCTCGGCACTCGAGAAAGTCAATGAATCGCACAAGATGCAGGTACAACTTTTGGATTCTGTCCGCAAAATAGCTGAAAAAGACCTCGTGCTGCAAAACTTGAAACTCTTTACTGCATTACAAAACAGTACCGGAGAAATACACATACTCGGGGAATATCTGAAAAATTGCAATCAGTATCTTGTCAATGTACAAGCATTGAATAAGAAATTAGACGCCTATGAAAACCGTACTCAATTTATCGAAAAAGCAAGCCAATTCTATTCCAAACACGAGCATTGGTTAGCAGAAAACTATGATGAAGCAAACCGTGCATTGGTGGGAGTTGTAGGAAAGTACAATAAAGCTATAGAAGATATTTTCCATGAAATAAAAACCGATATTGAAGGCAAACGGCAAGAGTTAGGAACTTTTATTGATACTCAAAACAAGGCATTAACTGCAAGCACAAGCGATTGGGATAAAATTGTTAAATCTCTTTTTGAACTTGGCGAAGTACAAAAATCAGTAAAAGCGTTTGAGGATGCAATAACCAGCCAAAATAAGAAAATTGACAATTTAGCAAACAATCTCGAAAAATGGGCGACAGCAAAAGAGACAGGTGGTAAAATATCGGTTGAGCAAGAACTGCCTAAATGGCTAAAAATAACTGTTATTCCGGGTGTTTTTCTTATGTGCATAACTTGCCTCACTATGCTTATTCCTAAAATTATTGAATGGCTAAATATGTTTTTCTAATATGGCAGGAATAATTATCAAAGCAATAACAAGCTTGTTTGGTATTGCCCACAAATATTTTTGAGTAAAAAGTTAAAAAACGAAACGCTTTATCATGGTAGTTTGCACAAGTTCGGCTATATTGATTTTAGGGTTTACAAATATCGATTTAATCAAATTATTGTTGAATTTCAAATAATTGACTATGATCAAAAATAAAAAAGAATCCTTTTTCTGGACCAGTTACTCCGACTTAATGATGAGTTTGTTTTTCGTGATGTTGCTACTTTTTGTGTTGGTTATTGTATTGTTGCATAATAAAATAGGCGAACAAGCACTCAAACTTGAGGAATTTGAAAAAATAGAAGAAATCAAGAAGTCGCTCAATAATATCGACAGTACTTATTTTGCCTATAATCCCGATTACAAGAAACACATTTTGAAAATTAGCGTAAATTTTCCGACAGGAAAATCTAACATAAATGACATTGATTATAGCACATTGCAAGAACTCCAAAAAGCAGGGAGAGCTGTTAAAAATCAAATAGATGAAATTACAAAAACAAATCCTGAAATTCAATATCTACTCATTATCGAAGGGCAAGCATCAAAAGACAATTACGTACAAAATTACGAGTTAAGCTACGAACGGGCGTTAGCCCTAAATCGTTTTTGGCAAAACTCAGGAATTGACTTCGGAAAAAACTGTGAAGTGCTAATTTCGGGTAGTGGCACAGGCGGCTCAATGCGCGAAAGAATAGAAAGCAAAAATCAGCGTTTTCTCATTCATATTATTCCAAAAACAGGTGTAATAGAATCTAGATCGACAACTCTTGCAAACTAATTACTTTTGAATATAATATGAACAATCCCAGGATAAGAAATGCCTTTTTACCAAATTCTTACAAAGAGTTCAAGATGCCCGCCCATACTTTGCAACTTGTATTGTTACCAACTCTTCCTCTTAAAATATGTTTCTTCTATATCATCGAACACCTCAAATTGTTCATACTTGGCCATAAATTCATCGTTTGCGCAGAAGAATCCTATTCCTGAAACTCATGAGTTTGTTCTTCATATTCCTCCTGATCCCGATGATTAAATGAATGCTATTGTTGTCAAACAAAAACTCAAACAGGAAAGCTGATATATACCCTTTATCAGCATACAATTTGCCAAATAAGCCTTTGCATATGGTATTGATTGTATCTGCATTCCTGTCATCCACATTCCCACACATGAGGCAAAAATTCAATAACTCTCCACGTTCATTACATACCGGATGCAATTTAAAACCAAAGAACCGGCCCATCGTACTTTTCCCCTTTTCAGCCAAGCCATTAATTAATTCAAGTTGCTACCTATAAATTACAGCAATAAAAAAGGTCAATAAGTTATATTTGGTGTGCTTAATACCCAATAAAACAAATTGACCATGGTTAATAAAACCGTTGCAATATACGTATTTTTTGACGATATAAAGAACCTGAAAGCCGGAAAACAACCGATGCGGAAATCATCACAGTCGTATTGCTTGTGGGCGGATACTTTGCAGGGAATATTGAAAAATCCCTTTGCTTTGTCCGCTGTACAAGGCTTATACCTCATATGCTTGGCAAAAGTCGTTTCAATCGACGAATGCCTCAGATCGGGGAACTCCTTGGCGAACTTTTCTTTCACACGGGACAAGCCATAAAAGAATTGAACCTTCAAACCGTTTATAGTATCGACAGTTTTCCTGTAAGTGTTTACAATAATATCCGTATCGCGAACGCCCTGATTATCAAAATAAAAAAGTACAGAGGGCGCTGCGCTTCCAAACGCTGTTGATTCTATGGGTTCAAAGTCCACATGATAGTTACTTCGGGTGGAATTCTCGTGGAATTTACTTTTAGTGCCGGAAGCAAACATGATCTGGATTGGTTCAGGCAGTTACTTGTTAATCTGCCCGAAGGAAGCGAAGTGTTGGCAGATTCCACTTATACTGATTATTTGCTTGAAGAGATGCTGCTGGAAAATGGAATAAGATTACTTGCAAGCCGTAAAAGTAATTCCAGGAATTCCCATAACCTCTATACGGAATATCTTATCACTATCGGCAGAAAACAGGTGGAAACTGCTTTCCCCGATATCGCTAAATATTTGCCTGAAAAAATTCATGCTGTCACTAAATCAAGGTTTTTGATTAAACTCATTATGTTCATCTGGGCGTATACTTTTGATAAATTGTACAAATTATAAATAGCAACTTGAATTAATTAACTGACGTTTGTTTATAATAAAAACAGCTTTTCTTTCATACGTAAATTTAATTGCACTCCCCCTTAAAGAGAGCTGTTTTAAACCATAAATAAATTAATTATTGTAGAGTTCAGACAAAACAAAAGAAAGCACTTGTAGCGATACAAATGCGGTTGGTTAGTATCTTTCGGCATTTTATAGTTTTACAACAGCTAAGGAGAAAAAATTTCATACACGTGTTAAATAGACTCACAGTCTTGACAGCTTAGCTGTTGAAGTCAGTTTCATAAACGACCTCTTGCTGTTTTAAGACAGCAGGCCAGTAAAAAACGACCTTATTCTATGATTCAACTTGTTTTGGGAACAGGTGTATCACGGCTGATTTTCACCCTATAACCGAGGGCTTCCAGTTCCTTCTTCAAGTAGTTTTTCCTTTTTTGTCCTATCCTTTGGATGAGATATTCCGCACCGGGTTCCCTGTACTCACAACCTTCTTTCAACACATGCCATACCGATTTGAGGATCGAATGTCCTACTGCTATTAAAGCTCTTTTCTTACCCCTGCGGGATGCCAACCGGTGATAACGGGCGCTGTAAAAGGTATTCTTGCTACGGGTTGCTGCCCAAGCTGCTTCCGTAATTACGGCTTTCAACTGTTTGTTGCCATGGGTGGTCCTGTTACTTTTTTTTATCGGCGCTTTCATTATTGCCCGGACATAAGCCTGCCCATGAAGCCAGATACTTTTCCGTAGGGAAGACTTCCATATCCACACCTATCTCGGCGATCAGGTCTTCAACCGTTTTTCTGTTCAATCCCGGTATCTTACGCAAAAGCTCTATGACATTCTCACAAGGAGCAAGAACCTCTTTTATGCGGGCTGTCAGATCGGCTATGATAATTTCGGTCTGCTCCATATCTTTGCCGATAGCCTGCAGCATATAGACGTGATGAGCTTCTATAAAACCCTCACAGGCTTGATAAAGAAGCTCGGGACTGGCTTCAAGTTTTTTATGGTAAACACAAACAATGTCATCCATTGTTACCTGACCTTTATCTATTAGCATATCTATCAGTTTCGTTGCCACAACACCATCCAAACTACTCATTACACTCGAAAGCTTGACATTGCAGTCTTCCAGGATACGGACGATACGGTTCTTTTCCGAAGCCACATGCTGGATCAGCTTGTTGCGGTAACGGGTCAAGTCACGAAGTTCACGCTGTTCACGCTCAGGAATGTAACTCGGCTTCAACAAACCGGCTAAGAGAAGCTTGCAGATCCAGGCACTGTCCTTCTTGTCCGTCTTGTGACCCGGTACATACTTGATATGACGAGCGTTCACGATCCAGACCTTCATTCGAGGACATTCCAAAGTCTTGTAACTGCGGGTTTCAGTTGTTAGACCTTCGCCACTGATCGTGGCTACCACTACATCCTTGTGGACATCTATGCCACAACCCCGGAGAATCACTTGCTGGAAGATTACTGTACTCATAGCATTCTTCTTTTGGTGAATGCTCCTAAAGTAAACAATACCCACCAATTTACATCCTCTTGGACGAAATTTATTTCATGGGTGTTTCATAAGTTCAATTTATCTTTTAACTATGCACATATGACTGAGTTAATACGACATATTGAGATACTGTTGCTGGAAAATGACTGTGTTGCAGTACCCGGATTCGGGGCTTTATCACATATTCTACGCCGGCGTCGTGGGATGCTGAAGAAAAGATTTTTTCCCCTCCAGCCCGTATCATAGGGTTTAATCCGCAATTAAAAATGAACGATGGTATTTTAATTCAATCCTACATGGAAGCCTATCATACCGGTTTCCCTGATGCGACAAAGATCCTGGAGCAAGCAGTCAATAAACTGATCGAAGTATTACATATTGAAATCCATTTATTAGAAAGCAATTAAAATTCTGAATACTTTTCCCGGATTCCTGGCCCATTCTTCCAAAGCCAGTTGCGCCTGTTCCGGCTTATAAACTCCGCTAATGAGTTCATCGACAGGACATGTCCCCCGTTTCAAGTATTCCATTACGGCACGGAAATCTTCGGGCATGGCATTCCGGGAGCCGCATATATCAAGTTCTTTCTGGACAAAATATTTCGTTTCAAAGGATACCTCGCTTTTGGCGTAACCGATACAAACTACACGACCTGTAAATGCAACCTCGTTTACTGCTACTTGATAGGTAACCGGAGATCCGACCGCCTCAATAACAATATCCGCACCGTTGCCTCCGGTCAATTCCTGCAAGCGGGCATGTACATCTTCGGTTTTTGAGTTAATTGTATATGAAGCTCCCAGCCGTTTCGCCAGATTCAGCTTTTCATCATCGACATCCATCGCGATTACTTCGGCTCCACGCAGGACGGCACGTACAACCGCGCCTATGCCTATCATGCCGCAACCAATAACCAGCACTCTGTCAAGGTCGGTGATGCCTGCACGCGAAACGGAGTGAAAACCTACGCTCATCGGTTCGACCAGCGCAAAATCCTTTGGACTTATACCTTTGCCTGCAATCACCTTCTCCCAAGGAACAGCGATGTATTCGCTCATGGCGCCGTCGCGCTGTACGCCGAATGTCTGATTGAACCGGCAAGCGTTTGGACGCCCGTTACGGCAGGATGAGCAATATCCGCAGCTTGTATAAGGGTTGACGGTGCATGGCATTCCGGATTGAATGGTTTCAGGAACGCCGTCAGTTACAGTTTCGACAATTGCGCCGATTTCATGTCCCGGTATAACGGGTAGTTTTACCATCGGATTTTTACCAAGAAATGTATTCAAATCCGATCCGCAAAATCCTGCATATTTTATTTTTATTAACGCTTCACCCTGTTTCAACACGGGTTTTTCCCGCTCAATGACTGAAACTTCTCTTTCTTTTAATATTACAACTGCTTTCATTGTATTATTCACTTTCCATTAGTTTCATATAATTTAAAAATCTGTTCCATCAGTTGCCATTTTTCGTTTGATGCTGCATCTTCCTTTGCATCTTGAGAAGCTGACATATATGTTTCCCATTCGGATTGTTTAGGTAATGTCGCCAGTTTTGAGAAGGCTTCCGTCCAACTAAAATCCAACGGTGTTTCCACAATCATAAACAGATGGTTTTCATAAAGATAGATTTCCATTTCCAGGATCCCGACTTCTCTGATTCCATTTCGGATTATCTCCCAATGTTCTTTTTCGCTATGCCGCTTGACATATTCTTCTATTAATTGAGGGTCATCCTTCAGATCAAGCGCCTGACAATATCTTTTTGTCGGGAAACCATATTGTTTCGAAATATAGCCTGATTCTTTATTTTCCATGACTTATTCTAATATTAACTGTTCAGCCATGTATCCCTGAAACGTGGCTCCAATATTGCCTGTACCTCCTGCAACAAATCCTTATCCAAATCTTTTTCAGCCCATTCTATATTTTTCAAAACGGCTTCGGGACGGGCAGTGCTGAACAAGGTTGTCGCAATGAGCGGATTTGAAACCGAATATTTTACAGCTAGCGGCTCTATTTCCTTTCCTTTCGATTTGCAATACTCCACCGCTTTCCGGCATAAATCCTGTAAAGGTTTGGGCGCCGGATGCCAATCCGGAGCGCCACGTCCGGTCAAAAGGCCCATCGAAAAAGGCGAAGCGTTGATAACGCCAATACTTTTCTTTTCAAAATAATCGAGGTAATCAACCAGCGCATCATCGTTGAGACAGTAATGGCAGAATGACAGTATGCTTTCCACAGTTCCAGCCGGAACATGGTCGATAACATATCGGAAATGGCGCAGTGTCAGATTGGTGATTCCAACGTGTTTAACAACACCTTTTGTCCGTAATTCGACAAGAGTGGGAAGTGTTTCATTACAAATTGTTTCCAAATCGGCAAATTCAATATCATGTACATTAATCAGGTCAATATAATCGACATTCAGCCGTTCGATGCTTTCATATACGCTTTCAACTGCCTTTTTTGCCGTGTAATCCCAGCAATTTCTTCCATCTTTGCCGTAACGTCCAACTTTTGTAGATAAGTAATACTTTTTTCGGTCGATATTCTTTAATGCCTTACCCAATACTATTTCGGCTTTTAGATGTCCATAGTAAGGAGACACATCTATAAAGTTTATACCATGGTCTATGGCTGTATATACGGCTTCAATGCCGTCTTCCTCCCTGACGGAATGGAAAACGCCGCCAAGCGATGAGGCTCCAAAACTAAGGCTAGATACTTTCATTCCTGTTTTTCCTATTTCTCTGTATTCCATATTATATCCTTTTTATTTAAATTGTTTAATTTCTCTTATAATTGCCTCTTATCTTTCCATTCAATAACGGGTTGCTGCCCTCAAGGCAGATTGGCAGCCAGATATACCGTCCGTCAATCGTATTTGTTTCGGGAATAACCAGCGACTCAGTTCTTTTCCTGTATTAACGCCATCGGCAGCTATTTCCAGAAAATAGCCTTTGGTTATGCCGTGTATTACCGTAACTTATCCTTTCTCAGGCAGGGTTTGGAGCGCCGCCGCACTGAAACTACCGCGAATCTCTTCATCGAATCGCCGCCGTTACATATCGATTGAGGAAATACAGTGGACAAACCTGCCCGAGCCACTCCGTGAAGCGCCTCACTCCACCAGTTCTACGGCTTGAAAAGACCAAGGCAGATGTTATAATCAATCTATTCATAAACACGTAACTATAAAATGAAATTATGGTTTCCTATTTTGTTTTACGATATACTGCAACCGTTTCATTTTATCCGCCCATTTCTTGCTGATATAACCGTTTTTCTGAATACGGGAATCACATTGATTAAAAATGGCATCATTTACCCACATCCGTTGCGTATACCAATCGACATTAATGTACGAAAAGGCTTTGATAACATCCGCATTATTTTCGATTGTATTAAAAAACGGCGTAAACCATTTATCCCACATCGCGCGGGCGACCTCATCCTTTTTAAGGTCTGCGTCGATAAACTTGCCGTTTTCCCGGAGTGTTGGCGTTGCTTCGGCAATAATTACAGGTTTGCCGTGTGTGCGGGCAAAACGTATCATCACATCGTCGGGATCGTTGAAATAGGAATAACCGTACCAATCGACATATTCATCGCCTGGGTACCATTTATCGTAATCGGTTAAAGGTGTTCCCCAGCCTTTCGACTGCCAAACGTATGCGACGTTGTTAATTCCCTGATTGTCGATGAAATTTTTTATGTAACGGTACGCAGCAATATACGTTTCCGGTTGGTAATGGTTCCAGTCGTGGCCGTCAAATTCGTAACCGATACGAAGGAATACCGGACGCGGGGATAACTGCTTTATCCACAACGAAATTTCACCAAGATTACCGTCCAATTTGCCTTGAACGATATTGGTTTCCTGCCCGACAATAGCCAAGCCTACGGCAATCATCACGCCGTCAAATCGTTTGGCTTCGGCGTATTGATTGGCGCAGCAATCGCCCGAACCCCAATTGGCGGTATCCATCAGTCCCAACACCTTTCCACCGGGATTCAAGCCCAGATACACCGTTACTCCTGCCGGAGTTGCGAAAGCATCGCAATAACCGTCGCTGTAACCGGGTAAGCCGCCCACTGCACCTAAATCCTGTCCGATAAACACCAAACATTTACCGGCGGGCGGTTCAAAAATTTGAACCGCCCGATGGCTTAAATACTTATTGGAAGAGCAGCTACATAAAAAAACAATGCCTGCTATCCAAAGCAGCCGGTTTATCTGCTTTACCATAGTCCAGTCGTCGTAATTTTTAAGACATTACAATTCGGGAAATCCAGTTTGTCGGGCATTATAACGGATAATCCTTCGGGCGTCATTTTATATCGAACGGATTTTTTACCCGATACCATAAACACTTTTTTCACCTGACCATTGAATAATTCCTTGTCGGCTAATTCGCTGATTACGATTTTTTTCCCTGATGGATTACCGAAGATATGAACGTACAAAGTCTTTTTATCCTTATTACAGGTAAAACGATAGATGTTTTCGTCCCAAGGTTGGGACGTTACTGTACGCTCATTAAAATGTCCTCCGGCAGCTTCGCCGCCTTTACCATAAACCTTCCAAGGTTCGGATGCAAAAATAGCTTCACCGTTCGCGTTAATCCAACTTCCGAACTCATCCATGATATTTATTTGTTCTTGGGGAATACTGCCGTCCGGATAAATAGGAAGATTTAACAGGAGTACGCCCCGCTTGCTGATAATATCGACAAACAACTCTTCCAGCGTGCGAGCATTGTGACGCAGTTCGCCGGAAGATGAACTTTCTACAACGCTTCCTTTCCCGTCGTTCGGCTTGATAAACCAGGCTCCATTCAAAGAGGTGTCTGTTTGCCAGTATTCGTTCATAATGCCATCGGCAATGCCTTTTTCAAAATCAAGGACAGTTCCTTGCTGTGGCTTTTTGACGGTAACAATAGTTTGGATATGTCCTTCTCTGTCCAAGCTCTGTTTGTATAAATATTCACAGGCTGCAACAGCCGGAGCCGGAATATCATTATTGTCGAAATACAATATATCAGGTCGGTAATTTTTCACTAAATCCATTAGGCGGATATTTAACTCTTTCTCAAAATCGGGATATTTGTGCGCATACAATTGTTGCGGGTCTAATCCTTCCCACCATTGTCCGATACCATCAACTTTAGTCAGGTTTCCATCATAAGATACTCCTTTTTTCGGACCTTCCTTATCGCAACTGAATGCCGGTTTATACCACCAATTCGCCCAATAGCCATGTGAAGTAGCCGCCCATTTCAGTCCGTACTTGCGGGCAGCGGTGGCAAACTCACCTAATATATCGCGCTTGGGGCCAACATTGACGGCGTTCCACTGATGCACCGGCGAATAGAATAAATCGTAATTGTCGTGATGCTGCCCGATAATGGCGGCATAACGCGCACCCCATCTCTTAAACTGCTTCATCGTGGCATCCGCATCGAATTTTTCCGCTTTCCATAGGTTGATAATATCTTTATAGCCAAATTCTGACTGGTGTCCGTAGGTTTCCCTATGATAGGGCCATGCGTCACTACCCCAGCCATCGGTCAGGTCTTCGCCGTGCGCGTACATGTGGCGGGCATACCAACCGCCGCCTTTTGCGGGAATAGATTGAGGCCCCCAGTGCAACCATAATCCGAATTTGGCGTCCTTGAACCATTGCGGGACTTGAAATTGATTGAAAATATCTGCCGGAGCCTCTTTTTTTCTTGTTTCCTGTCCGGATACTCCATTGCACACCATTAGAAAAATGGCAAAAAAACAAATGCAAAAAAAATTCTTTTGTATCATCATATTTTAAATTTTTAATAGACTTTATATACAATAAAAGTATAAAGGATTATCTCAAAGCATATTAGCTATCACGACTTTCAAGTTATGGATAAAGATTTAGAAAGCAAATGCCTTTAGTCGAAATCATTTTAGCTAAAGCCTTTTACTGAATTATTTCTTATCCTCCAGCTTCAGCCGGAGGCAGTTAAGATACAGAAAACAAAACATATATACTTAATTGAATATAAACTATAGTTCTTAACTCTTAATTCTTAATTTAAATGTATATTCTCCCGAACCGGTTTCTTTTGTTTCATTATTGGGTAAAACTACAGTCGCCGTTGTATTGACCGGGATTTTTACATTAAGTATAAATGAATTTCCTTCGATTTTCCACGAAACGGCAATTTCGCCATATATGGAATTGTATGAACCTTTTGCCCAAACCAGCGTACCGCCCAAGAGCGGACGAATCGTGAAATGCTCATAACCTGGATGCTTGATGTCGGGATTGATACCAAGTACATTGCGATAAATCCATTCACCTACAGACCCGATGGAATAATGATTGAACGAATTCATATCAGACGGATTGATCCCGCGTCCTTTCACATAAGCGTCCCAACGTTCCCAAACAGTCGTTGCACCTTGGTTGACGGCATAAATCCATGATGGAAAACGTTCTGATTCAAGAAATTTGTACGCAATGTCAGCGCGTCCCCTGCGGACAAGTTCTTTCATCATCATAGGCGTGGTTACAAATCCGGTAGAGATTCGATAATCGTATTCTTCAATGCATTTCAATAAATTTTCAAAAGCCTTGACTTGTAGGTTTTCCGGCAGGAGATCGAAATGCAAGGCGATAGCATAAGCTCCCTGCGAATTACCCTCAACAACTCCGTTTTCGTCCACAAAATTCTTCACGAAAGCGGCGGCTATTTTATTCCTTAAATCAGTGTACAGGGCCGCATCATCTTTATTACCGAGTATCGTTGCGATTTCCGATAGCAGGTGTGCCGAATGGGCGAAGAATGCCGTATTGAAAACATCGTCAGGCATGCCGCCTCTTGTCGTATTGTATTCTTCAGGCGGATTCGAAAATGTGTTGGCATTCAGCCAGTCATTATAATTGGCGTGTTTCTCTTTCCAGAGATAATCAGGATTTTCCGAAAGAATGGATTCTATGTAGTGTTTCATAACTACGTAATGTTCTTCCAATATTCGCCGGTCGCCATAATTTTCATAAACACGCCATGGGATGATCACACCGGCATCGGCCCAAGCGGGCCCCCCGTACCAGTCCACTCCGAAATTTCCATGCCTGACGGACGGTACGATGCTGTAAAATTGTCCGTTCGGGGCAACCGCGTCGCACAGATCTTTCGTGAACTTGGTATAAAATGCCGCCATATTCATATTAAAAATGCTATTTTGGCAAAAAACCTGTGCATCGCCCAGCCAGCCACAACGTTCATCGCGTTGCGGGCAATCGGTTGGGACGCTGTGCATGTTGTTACGCTGGGTCCAAAGGATATTGGCAAATAATCGGTTAAGCTTGGGGTTAGAACATTCGAAAGTTCCTGTTACCTCCGGATCGGATGATACGGCTCGGGCGACAATCATGTCGGCTGCCGGCTTTTCGTCCAAGCCGGATATTTCTACATACTGGAAACCGTGATATGTAAAACGGGGTTCAAAACAATCATCGCCTCCCGAAAGAATGAATACGTCGGTTTGTTTAGCTTGTCCTAGTCCGTAAGTATAAATGCTGCCGTCATTGTTGAGCCATTCTCCATGGCGAAGTGTAACTACTGTTCCAGCTTTTCCTTTGATTTTCAAGGCGCACCAACCAGCGATATTTTGTCCGAAATTGACGATATACTTGTCTTTCCACGCGTTTATTTTTATCGGTTTAAGTTCTCGATGAATGCGGATGGGTTCGTTTTTCTGGGCTTCGAGGTTTTTATCAACGCTATTATCCACATATGCGTTTGCCCAAGATGAATCGTCAAAACCGGGAAGATTCCATCCGGAAATAATTTTGCGGGCGTCAATAGTTTGCCCTACAAAGTTATCAGCAGTACGGATATATCCGTCGGGATTGATCTTCCATGAGCCGTCAGTGGATATTATCTGTCTGGAACCATCGGAATATACGATACAGAGTTGGGCAATTAAACGGCGGTCGAGACCATAGAATCCGCGAAACGGGAATTCTTGACTCCACCTCCACCGTACAGGCCCCAGTTCGCCAAGGTACCAGCCATCTGCCAGAACAGCAGCAAGGGCATTTGTCCCGGAAGCGACCTGAGCGGTTAAGTCATATACCTGATACTGAACACGTCGGTAATAGTCAGTCCATTCGGGTGCCAGTTGATGATCGCCGATACGTTCTCCGTTGAAGAAAATCTCGTTATAGCCGAGCGAAGATACATAGAGCAGAGCGCTTTTGACACTGCCGGTAACGGAAAACGATTTTCGCAGCAAAGGAGAAGGAAGTAAGGGCGGGTTTTCCACTATTTTAGCGTCATAGCCATCCTCCTTTTTAGTGTGGTGCGCGTCCACATATTCCACGTATTCCTTCAACTTGAGATCGGGTTTGTCGCCAATCCATTGTCCTTTCCAGCCCGAAGGTTGAAGAATTCCCACTCCGAAGCGGGCGGAGTTGCTCCAAGAGGTAACTTCGCCGTAGTTATTCCAGATTTTTACTTTCCACCAGCATTGCTGCATACTTTCGAGCGGTTTACCATTATATGTTATATGAACGGACTGTCCGGACTGTACTTTTTCGCTGTTCCAGATATCACCTTCATTTTCCGCTAATTTTTCGGAAGAAGAGGCTATCAGAATTTGGTAAGCAGTTTGTAATTGTCCTTTCTTTGCTTTACCGGTCTGTACTATCTTCCATGCAAAACGGGGCTGGGGAACATCTATTCCGAGCGGATCGACCAGATATTCGCAGGTTAGATCCTGTACGAAAATCGTGTTTGTACCTTTCCCGTCGCAAATTGCAGCGAAACCTGTGAATATAAATAGAAGTAAAAGTTTAAAGGCTTTATTCATAATATATATAATTTAAAATGAAAGTGTGTCATAAATAGACACACTTTCATAAATATTACTGGCTTCTTGCCCTAATCCCAGCCTAAGACGTTTATTTCAAATATACCTCCACGACCGTCTCCACTAGTACTATCGGTAATATAAAATCTGAGGAATTGAGCCTGAATTTCATCATTCAGTTCCAACGTTTTAGTATCACGCTCACCTCCGTCAAATATTACTCTGCCAAGCATTGTCCATTCGGTTCCATTGATGCTGCTTCTTATCTCTATTTCTTTCGGATCATAACGCTTCTCAACAGTGACGGATAAGACATTCTTAATGTTTTTCATATCGACTTCAATATAATAAGGCCTGTTTGGCGACGATGCCGATTCGTCTACAGCTGAATGCCAATAAGAATTGTTATTATCGTCGATCACTGCACCAGGTCCGGTTCCCCACCAATGACTTGTCGGTGCAGAAGCAGTCCAGCCGGATTTATTTAACGTATATTTGACTATCGGGAATTCATATTCAATTGAAGTTACGCTGAACTTGTCTATCGTTGATTCCGGTTGAAACCATGTTACCCAAAAGTATTTTCCTCGCTGCTTATATTCGTAAATATTAGTTTGCATTTCGGTAGCAGATACCCTAACCGTTCTTTCACTGCCATCATTCGCTTCATAAGTCAATTCTAAATCGACGACACTCTCCTCCGCCTGCGACCAGTTGATTTCGATATGATCCGCATATGCGGCTACAGAAGCTATTTCGCGGGGAAGCAACGTGGAGGCGTATATGTCTCCATATGCATTGCCCATTACTTCCGTTGCAATAGAATTATAACCCTTGCTTCCCGTATGTACAATGCTGAACAGGTATGAGCCTTCTTCAACATCCAAAGTATTCGACATGTAACCATCAGTCAGCAAATTGCGGTCTATGGATCCGGAAACTTCTTGCTTCTTGTTGTCCAAATCATTCCAGAAAATAGTATAGGATTCTATCCTCGGATCGTTTTTTACCAGCCAGTTGATAATGACACGCTGTTTACCGGCTAAGGTATATGCCGAATCGGGACGTCCAAGGTAATTGATTTCCCCACGGTCCAAATATGACTGAATGTTATCATTCAGTTCTGTACAGGAAGTGCTGAATAATATCGCAAGCCCTGCCAGGAAATATATTAAATTTCGTATTCTCATAAATTTGATTTATTAATTTTATTCTTCTGCACTTGCACCCCAAAATGAAAGTTCCGAAATATGCAACAAGCCGATCGTTTCCCATATATCCGTTACATGAAAACGGACATAGCGTATCGGCGGAGCATCTATCGACATGTCGAATGAATATCCCTGCAAGGCATATTCAAGGTCTTCCTGTGTAACAGGACCATCGCCCGACGGTTTAAACGTTTCACCATCGCCAAGTAATATCCAGTCTTTTTTCCAACCGGCGTCTTCCTCTACGGTTTTCCAGTAGTCATCGGATTCACTTCCCTTTAATATATCGGTTCCATATATTTTCCAACGTTTCGGATTAGAGTTTTTATATTGATAACCAGCATTCCGTTGCCATAATGTATAACGGCTTAATTTAGTCGTTACGCCTAAATCTATGGTAAAGAGGATCGGTATCATCGATGTAAGGGTTTCCCATATATTGTCCGTTTCCCATATCTCGTCTTTTATATGACTCCATGGGCCAAAGCCTGAGTTGGTTGGATTGTCTCCTGGTATGATTCGCCTTTGCCACAATGATTTATCCAGCTTGTATTCGGCCAAAGGCGTTAAAGTAGCCGTTCGGGTTTCCGAAATATTGTCCCAGCGGTCGCGTACATATACGCCAAACACACGTTCGATGGATCCCAATCCGCGCACACTGTATTTCCCGTTTTCCGCATTGCTGAAGGCAATATCCAGCTCGTCCATATCCCCGTCCTTGCCCATTTCTACTATATAAAGCGCCACATTCTCTTTACTCGCGTTTTCCCATGTAATCTGAATGCCGCCGAAAGTTTCCTTCATACGGATGGATTCACTGATGATTCTTATCGGCGATGTTCCCGGAGTAATGGATACTTTAACGGGCTCCGACATATTGCCGCTACGGTCGACACTGTATAGCGATACCGTTTGCGATTCCGTAGTTCCGAAACCTTTTATTTCGAGGACTTTTGAGCTGAATGATGCAGAAGTGTTGCGTTCTGTACCGTTAATCACATAGACGGCTTTCACGTAAAGTAAATCATTGTTGTCGGGAAGTTCGTATGTAATTTTTGCCCCGCCCGGTATACTTACCGCTACCGGATTCCTGACTGGTGCGGGAGCCTGGCTATCTGTCGGTGGTTGTCCCACAAAATCATCTTTGCAGCCTGTTATAAATCCGACAAACAGAATAATCACCAATATGAATAATATATTTTTCATTTGAATAATTTTTTAATTATTAATCAACTAACTACCATCCCGGATTCTGTACAAGATTGGTATTTCTATCCAGGGAACCTAAAGAGATAGGGGTTAAATAATCTTTATATGAGAATGAGGTTGTGCCGATAGTCGTTACATTATAGAAACTGTCTGTACTTTTCCCATTGACATTCCATCCTCTTACGGTTCCGTTCCAGCGTTTTTCCCCTTCTTTCCATCTCAGAATATCCCAATAAGGCGTATTTTCGAACGCCAGCTCAATTAGGCGCTCGCGATGTATAATATCTCTCATGCGGTCTTTGTTTGCAATATATTCGGGATGTATGGATACCGTGGAATTCCATGTTTCCTCCACGCCTTTCAGCCCCGCTCTCTCTCTGACTTTATCGATGTAATAATATACCTCTTCGTCGGGAGTGGCTTTTACCTCATTCAGGACTTCGGCATAGAGGAGATATAAATCAGCCAGACGTATATAAGGATAAGTATAAAAATGGCTTGTCCATCCATTAGAAGAATATACCGATTCTCTGTTTACCAGTTTCTTAGGGAAATAACCTGTAATGGAATATCTGTCCGGGCCTCTCTTTCCTCCGGTTGTTCCGTACTTCATATCTATGTTTCTCTTCACATTGCCATTCCCGAAGTAGTATCCTCCGTCGAACGTTAATGAAGCATAGAAACGGGGTTCGCGGTGGAAATGCAGGTTCGCGGTTTCAAAGCCCTCACGTATATAGTCGGCATCCACCGCCGTAGCTTTGGATGTGACGTATATGTCCGGATAAGCGATGAGATATTCCTTGTCTTCCTGGATAGGTAATCCATTATCGGTATAAAATAGTTCCGCAACGTCCAATGTAGGAGAAACAGCCGCCACATGCATCCATGAATCGGTAGCACTGGTAGGTACGGTAGACAAACGTTGCAACATATCTTCGGATTTGGTTGACGCCCAGATAATTTCATTGTTCCACCGTTCCGTAATGGCATCTCTAATTGTCAGTTCTTGTTGAAGAGCCGGCGATAATTGCATCATAGGGTCTTCGAACCGGAACAAGCTCCTGTTATCTTCATTTTCGGCGCAGTTAATAGCGGCTTTAAGGGCTTCCGCAGCGACGCGCCATTTGTCAGGATTGTACTCTTGAGGAAAGAGAAGTATTCCCCGTTTGTCGGCAAAGTTACGGTAGGTTGGATTACCATTGAACAACGGGCTTGCCATCAACGTCAATACCTGTGCTTTTATGGACAAAACAATGGGTTTAGTAATACGTCCCAGCTCTTCAGCTTCGTTTATGATGGAAGCGGGCAATTCTTTTTCGGAATAGGCTTCATCCAACAGCGATACAATGTAGTTGGCCACATCTTCAAGCGGTTCGCGATATACCTGTACTTCTTTGGTGAGCGCGCCTACCGGAATATTCTCTCTGATGACAGGAATAGGCCCGTACATCCGCATCAGGTAATAATGATAAAAAGCTTTCAGGAATTTCACCTCGGCAGTCCAGCGTTTTTTCTCGTATGGTTCTACGTCGACAGCATTGTCTATGTTTTCGAGAAAGATATTGCAGTCGCGGATAGCATTGAATAATGGTATTCCTCCCTGTCCTCCATCCCAGTAATTTGTATATGGGTTATTAGAGTTTTGCAATCCCCTGGCAATATGCCATGTATAAAAATTACCTCCGTTGGAGTCGCCGGCTAGCCAATACCATCCTTCGGGACGGAACCAACATTCGCGGCTCGACATCATGCCCTGCGTTGCCAGAAGATCGGCAGGATTGGGTAAATAAGAATAACATGTAAAAAGAAATTGTTCCGTAGTTGTGTGGCTGTTGAATACGTGTTCCATCGAAGGAATATCATCCGGCACTATGGATAGGTAGTCGTTACATGAACAGAATAATAACATGCATGATAACGATATACCGGTTATTAATCTTATAATTTTTCTCATAATATTATGTTTTTACTGTTCAATTTGTTATAAGTTAACATTAATACCTATATTGAATACTTTCTGAACCGGATAATTCAATCCTCCTCCTCCCATTTCTGGATCCCAAAATTTGAATTTACTCCATGTCAGCAGATTAGTTCCGCTAATGTAAAAGCGAGCCATAGCCAGATGTGCCTTACTCGTCCACTTTTTAGGTACGGTATAACCTAATTCTATAGTTTTTAAGCGAAGGAACGCACCGTCGCGCATCCACCATGTACTGGTTTGCGTATTATTTTCTATCTCATAATTGGAAAGGCGGGGCCAGAAAGCATGAGGATTACGGTTGTCTTCTGCCCAGTAACTGTCAGCTATGATTTGTAATAAAGCGTTTTGAGAATTGACGTTATTGTCGCCGTCCGTATCCAAAAATGGAGAAATGTTACCGTTATTTATCCAAAAAGACGACTGAGTTGAGCCTTGAAAAAAAGCGGATAGATCAAAACTTCTGTATCCCAGAGAAAACCCGCCTCCATAAATAATCTCTGGAGTTGTAGGATAACCGACAGGCACGTAGTCCTGATTGTCTATCTTCCCGTCCATGTTAATATCTTTGTATTTGATGTCGCCGGCACCATATTCGCCAAACATTTGCGTAGGGGAATTATACACGTCATCGTCGTCGATAAACAGACGTTCTGCAATCAACCCATAAGTTTGTGACAAAGGCTGTCCGAGATGTTTCCTCCACGGTTGCCCTTCATAAGCGGGTTCTTCAAATGCGTGATATTTGCTCTTGGCGTATGTAAAAGTACCGCGTAATGAAAACCAAAGGTCGGAATTAACAGCATGTGAATAATCCAGAGACATATCTACGCCTGAACCGAACGCCTCACCGATATTAACTTTCGGAGTAGCTTGCAATCCCATTGTAGTAGGGACTGCTGCGCGATCCATTAATATGTTTTTACGATATTCTCTGAAGTAATCCATCTGGAAATCCAGCTTATCAAACAGACCGATTTCTATTCCATAGTTTTGTTTATATGCCGTTTCCCATGTTATATCGGGATCCGCGTAACGGGAAATGCTAATCCCGCTGTTACCGTATCCTTTTTCCGTACCAAAAGAATAACCACGGTCGGTATTGCCGATATAAACTTTCTCTAAATAGAAAAACCTGTCGTTGATATCGCCGATAGCATCATTCCCTACTAAACCGTAAGTGGCTTTCAGCTTTAATTTGGAGAATGTTTTGGCTAACGGTTGCCAAAATTCTTCATTTGAAAGCATGTATCCCACACCGATTGAAGGGAAAAAGCCAAATGTATTTTTTTGGAAAAACCGTTCCGAACCATTGTATCCGAAATTACCTTCAATGAAATATTTGTTCCGGTAGGCGTATGTTAAACGTCCCGACAAGCTAAGGTTGCGGTATGGAAACGAATTTTGCAAATCCCCCCTAATATTTCCGTGCAATTCTTCACGGCCTGTAAAAACCAACAGGCCACTCACGGCATGATCTTCGGCAAATGTATTATTATACTGCGCTGCCGCTTCCCAGTAAATCGTAGTGTTAATGTCCTTCCCTCCTTCGCCAAATTCGCTGATATATTCAGTACCATTTCTTTCATTTAATGGTGCCAGCTTATATGTATCGGCTTGCTTGTCGTAACTTCCGATATTATAATAATAAGGTCTATAATTACGCCACAGGTCGAAATACGAATAGCGGGTAGTATTGAACATTCCACGCACGGAAAGACCTTTTAACAAGAATCCGAGATCTTGCTTCAGTTCCATTTGGGCCAACAATAGAGTTTTGCTATACTGTTTGTAACCTTTTACCATGTCGGCATACGGATTAAGGTAAAAATTAGAGGATTGATTTCCTCCTCCGTAATTTCCAAACAAGATATGTTTGGTGTATTTATGGGCGGTATCCGGTACGTAATAAGCCGGAAAAAGAACCGGATTGGTACGCATGATTTTATTATAAACGCCCGATCCGCCATCGAGAGGCCCTGTGTAATCATCGAATGTGCCATGAAGACGAGCTATAACTTCGGTTGTCGGAGTCACTTTTATATTGAAATTCATCCTTAACAAATATTTTTTCAAATCGACATTGTTATTGAATTCATTACGCTTATCTTCTTTTAGGATACCACTATCATGAGCATATGAAGCGGCAATGTAGTACCTGGCTATACTTCCTCCTCCACTCATATTCACGTTTACCCGCTGATTACTTGTAACGTCTTTCAACATTAGGTCAGCCCAGTCTGTGGCCGGATAAACGTATGGATTTCCGGTTCCTGTCCGCGCTATCTTCTCGCTCGAATAGGGAAGCGCGCTCAATGGATTGCGCGTGCGAACCGCTTCATTACCAAGTTTCATGTAGGTAACAGGATCGGCAAATTCTATACTGCGTGTCGGCATAGAAAACGATTCTTCTGCACGGACGGATATTTTTACTTTTCCTTCTGTTCCTTCTTTCGTCGAAATGAGGATTACGCCATTCGCACCCCGCGCTCCGTAAAGGGCAGTTGCGTTAGCGTCTTTCATAACAGAAAAGCTAGCAATATCATCAGTATTCAGTCTCGACAGGTCTTCCGACGAAAGCTCCACTCCATCGATAAGGATAAGCGGATTGGCTTTCCCGTTACCGAAAGTGGTAATACCGCGTACAAAAAAGTCAGCGTTATCCTGTCCGGGTTCACCGCTCCGTTGATAAGAAATAAGTCCCGAAATCCGTCCTGCAAGCGCGGTAGTCAAATTACTTGATGGGACTTTTAAATCGGAAGGCTTGACCGTAATCACCGATGCAATCACGCTTTCTTTCTTTTGCTTGCCGAAAGCGACCACGATTACCTCGTCCAATTCATTTTCTTTTTCCTTTAATACAATCGTTACATCTTTTCCCTGATACACAAACTCGGTATCCTGCATTCCCAGATAAGTAACCGTAAATTTTTCTCCTAACTTAACATTATCCATTCCAAATGCCCCATTAGAATCTGTTATGGTCCCTTTAGTACCCCCAGTCACATGAATGGCAACTCCTGCAAGGGGCTCCCCATTCATATCGACTACCTTTCCCCGCATCTTTCCTTCATCCACATCCAAAGCAAATGAGAAGATGGGAACAATACAAAACAGAATTAAAAATACTTTCATATGTACTACGATCTTTTAGTTAATAATTATCTAATTTTATCACTAAATAAATAGCGTTTGTCGCATGACAAACATGCAATTAGTGCTCATTTATGTTTTTCATGTCATGTATGTTTCATAATATAATATTTAAGATTGTTAATACTATTTTATCCAATCAACCAGCATTTTCCTGTTTTCCGCTGTTATTGTTATTTCTAACATTTATACCCTTTCCAACCATAATATCCGCAAACGGCAAAACTAACCAGTGGAATAACATAGGCGATATAGTAGGTTTCAGGGAAAATATCCATAATATGACCGGTTATAGGAGGTAATATTACATTACCTGCAATTGCCATGACCAGAAAAGCCGATCCGCTTTTGGTTTTACCACCCAATCCTTTCAACGCCAGCGAAAATTGCGTCGGATATATAATCGACATGAAAAAGGATACGGCAATCATGGCGTATAGACCGATCATGCCGCCAAAACAAACAATCACAGCGCATAAAATAATGTTAGTAATAGCGTAAGCCACCAACATATTCTGCGGTCTGAATCTTACCATCAATAAGGTTCCAATCCATCTTCCAAGCAGGAAAGCTAGCATATAAACGCCGAAAAAAGTAGTTGCCATACTTTCGGTCATGTCCAAATATTTACAGGAATAAACTAAGAACATGGCGTTGATAGATGTTTGCCCGCCATTGTAGAAAAACTGGGCGATAACGCCCCAACGCAGATTGGAATGTCTAAAAACACTGAAATCGATCAGTTTCTCTCCTTGTACATTCCCTTCTTCCCGGTCGCCTTCCTTGATTTTAGGCAAACTAGAAAAAATAAAAACAACGGCTATCAGTATTAATATGACTGCCAGGATCAGGTATGGCAGTTTCATGGCGCCGATTTCAATTTGAACAAATCCTTCCCAGCCGCCTGGATAATCCGCGGGAAGCGTTTCGCGAGAATAATTGTTGTTGCTCAAAACCAGCTTACTCAAAAACATGGCAGCAATAAACGCGCCCAAGCCGTTGAACGATTGTGCCAGATTCAGCCGCTGCGAAGCTGTTCCCGGATCGCCCAGTACGGTAACATATGGATTGGCCGCCGTTTCCAGAAAACACATTCCGATAGCGATAATAAAAAAGATAGCCAGATATGCCCAATACTGTTGAATGGCGGCGGCCGGAAAAAACAACAAGCCGCCCAAAGCGGCAATCAATAAGCCGACAATAATACCCGCCTTGTAGCTGTAACGCTTCATAAACATGGCGATGGGTATCGGGAACAGGAAATAAGCCATCCAATAAGACGCTTCCGTGAGCGAACCCCGGAAAGCTGAAAGCTCAAATGTTTTCATTAGTTGCCGTATCATCGTCGGCAACAGGTTACTGCTGATAGCCCAGATAAAAAACAAACTGAATATCAAATACAGATACGAATATTTAGATATGTGTTTCATAAATAAGTATGTATGTTTCCCTGATTTACCGGAATGAATGTTTCTCCCATAACTATATCTAAGATTTATATACAAGTTGCTGATTTCTTTTCTGCAAAGGTGTGCTATGTGATACTTTCAAAAAATAACCATTTCTGATATTAACTATTCAAAAACCGACATCATGTTTTATAACATACTTTCATCAATATATCTGATATAAAATCACAATACATTTGATGTATGATAAGCGTCAGTCACTAAATAGTTTAATATTGATGCAAGTATCAAATAATAAGTGATTGAGCTGTACTGAAAGTATAAATTTTTACAATACAGTCTAACTATGAATCCTGATACTTTTAATTTCACATTATTAAATGCCGCCTGCAAAATACATCATGCCGATTGGAACTGGAAAAATGTAAATAGTCCTTTTGCCCGGTTGTATGTGGTAAAAAACGGTGTGGCGAAAGTAATTATGCCCGATGGCATTCATATCATCCAACCCGGATACTTGTATTTAATACCTTCTTTCATTACACACGGATATGAATCGGATAGTACTTTTACCCATTATTATTTTCATATTTACAACGAGTATGATTTTTTTGACTTACACTCTTTTCCTTTTGAAATAGAAGCTTGCGAATTGGATTCTCTGCTTGTCAATAGGTTGCTGGCTATCAATCCGAATATGGAACTAAAACGGTCGGACCCACGTTCGTATGACAATACACAATTATTGGCAAAGAGATTATCTGATGGCAGCCCTAATTTAGTTGCCAGTATGGAAACAAAGGGTATTCTGTCTCAATTATTATCAAGATTCCTATATAAGGCCCAACCGAAAAACAATATTTCGGAAATCCGGATTATCAAGGCCTTACAATATATCCATGAGCATATTTATGAGGATATTACAATAAATGAAGTGGCCCGGTACTGTAATCTGAATAGCGATCACTTTACCCGGATCTTCAAAAAAGAAATGGCAATTACCCCTCTGTTCTACATCAATAAAAGGAAAATAGAAAAGGCACAACTAATGCTGGCCCTTAACCGGAAGACCGTCAAGGAAATCGCATATGAACTATCCTTCAATAATATGACTCATTTCAATAAATTGTTTAATAAAATGGTTGGAGTGTCTCCTAAAACATATAGAAAAACAGCATTATATACGCAGCATTTATAGCCTTATTTCATGTGAACTGCCCCCTAAAAGTTGGACGCAAACTTTCGGGGCCTTTCCTTTTTTAGAGGGCGGAATAGAGGCGGACGTTTGTTTATAATAAAAATAGCTTTTCTTTCATAAGTTCGATTTATCTTTTAACTTTGCACATATGACTGAGTTAATACGACATATTGAGATATTGTTGTTGGAAAATGACTGTGTTGCAGTACCCGGATTCGGGGGCTTTATCACATATTCTACGTCGGCGTCGTGGGATGCTGAAGAAAAGATTTTTTCTCCTCCGGCCCGTATCATAGGGTTTAATCCGCAATTAAAAATGAACGATGGTATTTTAGTTCAATCCTATATGGAAGCCTATCATACCGGTTTCCCGGATGCGACAAAGATCCTGGAGCAAGCAGTCAATAAACTGATCGAAGTATTACATAAGGAAGGAAAGGTAGAAATGATGAACATCGGCGAGATCGCTCTGTCTGTTCATGGAACTTATGTATTCTCTCCTTATGATGACAAGATCATTTCTCCATCCCTGTATGGATTAGATTCTTTTGAAATAAAAGACCTCAATGTCTTGCAGCGACCCGCTATCGAAACGTTGAATCCCCGGACGCCGGTCGTTTCCCGTAAAAAGACGTATGAGATCCGGATCAGCCGTGCGTTTGTGCGCAATGTTGCGGCAACGGCGGCAGCGATCGCGTTATTCTTTTATCTGTCCACTCCTATAAAGAATACATATGTCGAAAAAGAGAATTATGCGCAACTTCTTCCGGCTGATCTTTTTAGCAAGATAAAGCAGCAATCTCTGCTGACAACGCCTATTGGAACAAGTGAAGCCGCCAATCTTGTGACATCACAACCTGAAACGGCAATCGAACCGCAACCTGAAACGGCAACCGAACCGAAAGTTGAAACAGCGCCCGAACCGCAACCCGTTTCAGGATCTTATCATATCATTATTGCCAGCGTGGTGTTTAATGACGACGCAGAAGCCATAGCGGTCGATCTTAAAACAAAGGGTTATCGCGATGCGCGCGTACTTGCCGGTGAAGAAAGATTCCGTGTCAGTATAGGAACGTATTCAACAAGAGAAGAAGCCAACAAAAGACTGGTTGAGTTACGAAGAAACGACCTGTATAAAAACGCTTGGCTGTTAATCCCGTAACATTATGAGGCGAATCCTTTGTCCCAAATGTGAGAATTACCTGTCATTTGATGAAACAAAATATAACGAGGGGCAATCCCTCGTTTTTGTATGTGAACATTGCAGCAAACAGTTTAGTATCTGTTTAGGTGAAGCGAAGATGAAGATCCCCCGCAAAGAAGAAAAACCGGAAGATGAAGATCTCCGGTTAGAATTTGGGTATATGACTGTCGTTGAGAATGTTTTTGGATACAGGCAAATGTTGCCGCTGCGGGAGGGAGATAATGTGATCGGTCGCCGCTGCGTCGGAACAGTGATCCATACCCCTATCGAGACCGGTGATATGAGTATGGATCGTCGCCACTGCATTGTCAATGTAAGGAAGAATAAGCAAGGAAAGATAATACACACTCTTCGTGACGCTCCCAGCTTGACCGGTACATTTCTAAACAATGAATTATTGAGAGATAAAGACCGGATAAACATTGAAGACGGAGCTGTGATCACGATCGGCGCTACCACCCTGATTCTTCATACCGTTACTCAATAAGTTTGCTTACCGTTTCCAACATTCCTTTTTCCTGTATCGAATCCAAGTCTGCTTTAACGGCAGCGGTCAATCCCGGGATCTTATTCAAATCTTCACCCCAAATGGATGTTGCGGCAAGAACACCTTTGGCGACCTTTTCCGTATCGCCGGTTGCCCACAGACTTTTCAACAGATTTACAATTTCGGGCGCATCGTTTGGAACGATCTCTGCTCCGTCTGCACGTACTCCTCCTTTATAGTAAGTGATTATGGCAGCCAAGCCCAATACGAGGCCTTTCGGCAGTTCGCCTTTACGTTCCAGATATGTTTTTAATCCGGGAAGGTCGCGGGTCTCGAACTTGGGAAATGAATTCAGCATAATGCTGGTAACGGCGTGATCGACGAACGGATTGTTGAAACGCTCCAATACGTCGTCGGCAAACCGGGTCAATTCATCTTTGGGCAGGTTCAAGGTCTCCATCAATTCATCATACATTACCTTGCGGATGTATTTGCCAACGACAGGGTGTTGGCAAGCATCGCGTACAATATCGATCCCCGAAAGATAAGCTACCGGCGAAAGCACGGTGTGCGGGCCATTCAACAAGCACACTTTCCGCTCGTGGTATGGAGCTTCGGAAGGAACAAACAATACGTTCAATCCGGCCTTGTCTGCGGGAAATTCGTTTGCGACTTCCTGCGGGGCCTCAATCACCCAAAGGTGGAAGATCTCCGCCTGGACAACGAGGTTGTCGTTGTATTGGAGTTTTTCTTTGATCGCATCAATGTCTTTACGCGGAAATCCGGGAACGATGCGGTCTACCAGCGTTGCATACACGGCACAGGCTTCTTCAAACCAGGCTTTAAATTCGTCGCCCAAACCCCAAAGTTCAATGTATTGATAGATCGTTTCCTTCAATTTATGTCCATTGAGGAAGATCAGTTCGCACGGAAAGATAATAAGTCCCATCCTCCTGTCGCCCTTGAATGTTTTAAAGCGGCGGTACAGCAACTGTGTCAATTTGCCGGGATATGACGAAGCCGGCGCATCTTCCAGTTTGCACGACGGATCGAATGTAATGCCGGCTTCGGTAGTATTTGAAATCACAAAGCGCATTTCCGGTTGGTCGGCCAGCTTCAAAAATTCTTCGTTTTGCGAATACGGGTTCAACGAGCGGCTGATCACATCAATCAGCGTTAAATCGTTTACCACTTTACCCTTATCCAACCCCTGAAGGTTCACATGATACAGGTTATCCTGTGTGTTCAACATATCCACCATACCTTTTTCAATAGGCTGCACCACCACAACGCTACTGTTGAAGTTTGCTTTCTCGTTCATGTTGTAGATGATCCAATCTACAAAGGCACGCAAAAAATTACCTTCGCCAAATTGGATAACACGTTCGGGGTATGCTTTTACCCGGGCTGTTTTTCTGTTTAAGTCTTTCATATTCTAATGATTATAAATTATAGGCGTAAAGATACTGATTATTTTGTGGGGACAAGTAAAATATTTACTTTTGTGTTCGGTGGAAGCCGGTAATAATGAAATCGAAAAGGCGCATTACATCGTTAATACCGAAGAGATGCGCTACCTCTTCAGCAATAATATATATATCTAAAACACTATTGGAATGAAAAACTTTATGGATGAAAATTTCCTGTTGCAAACAGAAACCGCACAGGAGCTGTATCACGAACATGCTGCCAAAATGCCGATCATTGACTATCACTGTCATCTTATCCCGCAATTCGTTGCCGATGACCACAAGTTTAAGTCATTGACAGAGATCTGGTTGGGCGGCGACCATTACAAATGGCGGGCCATGCGTACGAACGGCATTGATGAGCACTATTGTACGGGAAAAGACACGTCGGATTGGGAGAAATTCGAGAAATGGGCGGAAACGGTGCCCTATACGATGCGTAATCCGCTGTATCACTGGACGCACCTTGAGCTGAAGACAGCCTTCGGCATCAACAGGATCCTCAACCCCGGGACAGCCCGCGAGATCTACGACGAATGTAACGAAAAGCTGGCTTTGCCCGAATATTCCGCCCGTGGAATGATGCGGCGCTACAACGTGGAAGTTGTTTGCACCACGGACGACCCCGTTGATTCGTTGGAGCACCACATCAAAACACGCCGGAGCGGCTTTGAAATAAAAATGCTGCCGACATGGCGACCCGATAAGGCAATGGCGGTGGAAGTCCCTGCCGACTTTCGCGCTTATATGGAAAAGCTGGCTGAAGTGAGCGGCGTAACGATCTCCACCTGTGATGATATGATCATCGCGCTTGGTAAACGCCACGACTTTTTCGCCGAACAAGGCTGTAAACTGTCAGACCACGGCATTGAAGAATTTTATGCCGAAGACTATACTGCTGCTGAAATCAAAGCCATATTTAATAAGGTATATGGCGGGACGGCATTGACCCAAGAAGAAATCCTGAAGTTCAAGTCGGCAATGCTGGTTGTTTTCGGAGAGATGGATTGGGAAAAGGGATGGACGCAGCAGTTCCACTACGGCGCTATCCGCAACAACAACAGCAAGATGTTTAAGCTGTTAGGCCCTGACACCGGATTTGATTCGATCGGTGAGTTTACAACAGCCAAAGCGATGTCCAAGCTCCTGGATCGGTTGAACTCGAACGGCAAATTGACCAAAACCATTTTGTATAACCTTAATCCATGCGCCAATGAAGTGATTGCCACCATGCTGGGAAACTTCCAGGACGGCACGGTTCCCGGAAAGATACAGTTCGGTTCCGGATGGTGGTTTCTGGATCAAAAAGACGGCATGGAAAAGCAGATAAACGCCCTTTCCGTATTGGGTTTGCTAAGCCGCTTTGTGGGGATGCTGACCGATTCGCGTTCTTTCGTATCCTACCCCCGCCACGAATATTTCCGCCGTACGTTGTGCAATCTTGTCGGGCGTGATGTGGAAAACGGCGAGATTCCCGTATCCGAAATGGAACGGGTAAACCGGATGATCGAAGACATCTCGTACAATAACGCTAAAACATTCTTTAAATTCTGATGATGATGGCAATTGATAATTGACCGTTTTTCGTTTACCATTGACCATCTTTCGAGCGCTCAAAAGCAGTTTCCCCACACGGGGAAACTGCTTTTTGCTTTTAAATAATTATCCACGCTGGGGAAAGTGCTTAGTGGAGTCACCAAATGATTTTTATTTTAGGTGAAACCATTTAGTGTAGTTTTGAAGACCTTCCCTATTTATAGGCAACCATTTGGTGGAGTTTTGAAGACCTTTCCTATTTATAGACAACCATTTGGTGGAGTTTTGAAGACCTTCCCTATTTATAGGGGATCATTTGGTGGACTTTTGAAGACCTTCCCTATTTATAGGGGATCATTTGGTGGGCTTTTGAAGACCTTCCCCTTTGGGGTGAGGCTGTTGGTGCAAAATCTACTTATTTATATAATGGGCAGTTGTGATTCACATCATGAACTGCCCATAATGCTAATGCTAAAAACAAAGGCACGGGGTGAGGCTGTAAGGCTATAGGCTATTCTTGAACACAACGCACCAAACGCCCACCGATCCGGGCGGCGTAGCTACTTTTGTAGACGCCTCCACTGATGAAGTACAGATCTAAGGCGTAGATGTTACCGTTCGGCGATGCACTCCAGTAGCATCCGGCGGTGCCTGCGTCGAGGATACTTCCGGAGTAGTTACTACGGAACCCGGCGGCGGGGTACGCGGCGTTAGTACCCCAACTGTAACCATTGTTCCATGTTCCACCGTTGGACGATGTGAATCCCTTCCAAGGGCTTCTATATTCATCTCGATCCGGATTGACAGGAACGCGCCAACCTGAAGGACAAGGATCGTAAATCGTCTTTGTGCCACCATCGGATGCATAACCCCACAAGGTATTATTGGAAACATAAAGCCAATCGCCGGTGCCTGAGTTTCCAAAATAAAATACCCCCGGATTCTTGATGGCATTGGCAACCGTACCGTTTACATCAGATGTTTTGACGGCTGTGAAAGAACCACCACCCAGCTGGGTGTCATCTGGTTCCAAAGTAGCAGGGAAAGGATCCTTTCTGCCCCACTGGTAGAACAAACCCGTGCCGAGGCCAGTGCCAGTGCCGGCAAAGGTGGCGCCCAGGTTGCGATCCATAAAGATAAATTCATACTGTTTGGAGCTAAACGTGTACGTATTGGTATAAGTTTCGGCTCCCGTATAATCCGTCACCCAGATGTGATAAGACCAGACTGTTTCCCCATTATCCGATCGGCAGATCTTCACCACAGCATTACCGGAAACAGAAGCATTGGTTTTCACTGTCACCTCAGCAGTATTGCCGGAACCCGTAACCGTGGGCGTACCGCTGATAACCAAAGCATCAGCCCAAACCACCTCTGCGGTAAACGCTCCGGTATACTCACCGCCTGTATGCAACGTGGTGGTAAAGGCTTTGTTTTCATATGTGTAGGCGCGCGAAACAAGAAAGGTCAATTCGGCACCCGGAGCAACGATATAACAATTGGTCATACCGTCGGCAACCTTTGTAGCTGCATTCAGCACAAAGGTAAACGAATAGGAATAGCCCGCATTGAAGGTAACCGTATTGGGCAGCCCGTAAACCTTTTCCTCGCCGTCGGCGGTGGTGAAGGT
>JAITRG010000050.1 GCA_031288515.1 Tannerellaceae bacterium | reverse complement strand
TTAGTATTTAAAACGCTAAAATTTAATAATTTAATGTATTAGTGTAAAAGTTTAGATAACTTCGTAATTTAGTACCCGGATTTCTTCTTCTGGGAGATTCATTTTGGTAAGCATCTTGTATGGGATTTAACACACCACAAAGATGCTTACTTTTTTTCTTTTTTTATCTCACAATTTTAGCCCGCGCGAAGTATAATACCCGAACTCCGTTTTATTTGCAATGGATTTTCGAGCCATATAAACAACTGTTTTTTGACAGGAAAATCTGACAGTCCACGGGAGTAAAACCCCGTGTGTTCACCACAGAAACGCCAGTCATCCCGTTTGATCTTCGACTGAAGGGCCGTCCATTTCAAGAAAGACCCGTACCCTGCCGCCGTGTTGTCAAAGGTCGCCTGGGCTACATTTGCCTGGCCGATGCATTCCAATACCGACACATCGAATTTACTTTTTGAAAAATCAATTCCGATAAATAAAAATCTTTTCATACTTTTGTGCAGTAAAGTTTTACTTTAGGGATTAACCATAGAAACTGCTTTAAACTAACACCTTTAACAGGCTTCGAAGCCTAAAATTCTATTTGGTATTGCAGTTTGGATACTTAAAAGTCTAATTCAGTCGATAGAGTCAAAGCTCTTTGAAAGCTGAGTAGTTTACTTTTAAGTATTGGTTAATTCCTTCTTTTATACAACAAAAGTAAGTAATTAACCCTAATAACTGTTAATCAATTTTCAAGGACAAATCTAAAGGATAGCTGATATGTACTAACTCCTTAAACAGGTTTATAAACCTAACATTCTATATAGTATCCTCAGCTTGACTGACAGAAGTCTGATTCCCTCAATAGATTATAATATCTCGACAGGAGCATAGTTTACTTCTGTCAGTCGGGTAATTTTCTTCTTTCATACAACAAAAGTAGAAATTTAACCTCAGCTTTTATCCTGCTGCAAACTTAAGGACAGGAGCGGAAAGCCCGGAGGGAGCCGGAGGCGAGCGAGGACTTGGAGCGGATAGCCCGACCCGACCGGAGGGAGGGGCACGCCCCCCCCTTCCCTATGGCTTAACTGAACAGCGCTGAATTTTAATCTGTTAAAGTAGAACAAGTGCGTTTGAGTTTTACAAACTGAGAAGGAGAAGGAGAGGAAGGATGACGAATCTTTGGCGACTTTATTGCGGCGCTTGAGAACGGCAAGGGGCTCGCAGCGCTTCATCATGCTTTTTGCAGCTATGATTTCTGGAAAGATAATTTTCCGGTACTATTGCCTCCCCCAGTCCAAGTATGACCGGACGCTACTGAAAAAGAAAGGTAGCCCATAAATCCCTTGAACGCGAAACAAGGACTTCGTAACCTCCCGATGCGTTAGGGTTACCCCGTCTTATTTCTTCTCTTTTTCCAAAGCTGCCAGCTATTGATGATGTTTTGCCACAGTACATAGGCGGCGGGGGCTACGGAGGAGATGGGGTTCAGGTAGGTTTGCGCCATCCAGATGGCGAGTATTGTATTCTTTTGGCCGAGGCCCTGGCCGCATGATACCGGGTCGCCGTAACGTTTGCCGATGCGGCGGCCTAAGAGGAATTGGCCGGCGCAGATTATTAATGCAACGATAGCCAGGCTTATCTCTACCTTATAATTGGGGTTTTCCTGTTCGACAAGGAATTTTACGGTATTTCCTGTTACAATTGTCAGAGCAATAGCCCATAAATAGAAGGAGAGGCTGGGGAAACTGGCTATTGCTTTTGTTACTTTTGGAATATAATATTGTGCAATCCATGCCAGGAGTAAGGGTAAAAGCAGCGCCGGGCCTATCTTTTTACAGATATAAATGAAAGCCTCAACGAAAGACATTTCCGCATGAAGGCCCATGAACGGGAAAAACAGAGGGGCCGCAATGGCTACTCCTGTATTACATACCAACAGATAGCTGGTAAGAAATGCCACATTCCCTCCCAGCATACGGGTAATAACGGCTGCCGAAATAGCCGTAGGCGCCAGCACGCAGATAAAAGCTCCCTGGGCGACAATCGGATGATACAAGCCTGTCATCCCATAGATAAGCCAACAGCCGGCCAACTGAATCAGCAATAATCGGATATGCGCCGGGCGGATATGAATATCCCGTGGCGACAACCGGCAAAACGTAATAAATAACATGATAAAAATAATACAGGGGGCAAAGATCATCAGGCGGCTCACCCATGGATAAGCAATGATTCCGATTATCAAGGCAACCGGAAGCGTCCAGTTTTTTATAGTTTGCAGCACTTCGTTTTGATTCAACGCTGCAAAGATACGCTTTTATCTGCAATCCTGCACCCTGTTTTCCCCAATGGAAGAAGGTACGACGAGTCGTTACAACCGAATTTGTAATGTAAAAATAATATTTCCTTAAATATAAAGTAATAATAATTACATACTTTCGTACCATAAACATATAATCAATTTATTTTATGAAAAAAAGAATAATCGGCGTATTTCTATTGTTTAGTTCATTGAGCGTTAATGCCCAGCAAATAGCCACAGGTTATATTTTTGAAGACAAAAACAATAGCGGGAAAAAAGAGCGGGCGGAAAAAGGCGTCGCAAATGTTGCCGTATCAAACGGACAGGATGTGGTATTGACTGATTCGGATGGAAAATACAGTTTGCCGTTACGGGGTGATGATATTATCTTTGTCATAAAGCCGGCCGGCTACCAAGCTCCTGTGGATGAATATAATCTTCCGAAGTTTTATTATATCCATAAACCGGATGGCTCCCCTGATTTATTTTATAAAGGCGTACCGCCAACAGGCGTATTGCGCGGTTCTTTAGACTTCGGATTAACCCTCTGCGATGAACCGGAGACTTTTTCGGCATTCATCTTCGGCGATTCGCAAACCTATTCGGAGCAAGAAGTAGCCTACTTCACCAAAGGCATTATTGAAGAAGTGAAAAACAAGCAGAATGATTCAAGATGCCGCTTCGGTATTACTTTGGGAGACCTGGTGGGGGATGACTTGAGCTTACATCCATCATACAAGAATGCCATCAGGCAGATCGGGCTACCCTGGTATAATGTTATCGGGAATCACGATATGAATTACGACGTAAAGGAGGATGTTTTTTCAGATGAAACCTTTGAACGGAACTTTGGCCCCGCTACTTATTCGTTTAATTATGGGAAAGCGCATTTCATTTTATTGGATAATATTTTATACCCTGACCCGATTACCGGGAAAGGTTATCGCGGCGGTTTCAGGAAAGAACAACTGGCTTTTATTGAAAATGATTTGAAGTATGTGAATCCTGACCGGCTCATCATAATCAACATGCATATACCTTGGTTGGAAGAAGAGTATAAAGAAGCATTCAGGGATACGGACAGGCAGCAGTTGTATAGCTTGTTGAATGATTTTCCGAATGTATTGATATTATCCGCTCATACCCATATTCAATGCCATAACTTCATAAAAAAAGAAAACGATCCGAACCGGTTAAAACCGATACACGAATATAATGTAGGGACAAGCTGTGGCGACTGGTACTCCGGGTTGCTAAATAACATGGGAGTTCCGGTATCTACCATGCGGGATGGCACGCCTAAAGGGTATGCCCTGCTGAATGTTACCGGGAATCAATATACCCTCGACTATAAAGCGGCCGGATTTCCCGACAGCTATCAAGTATCCGTCTATCACCCGAAAGTAGTCCCCTACAAAGGAAGATGGATAACATCCGGAATATATGCAAACTTCTTTATGGGTAGCGATAACGATCTTGTAGAGTATCGTGTAGATGATGGCAAATGGGTTAAAATGGACAAAATAGAGGATTACGACCCTGCTTATTATCGCTATGTGCAGGACTGGGACTATGCGGATGATGTAAAACCTGTACGCAGGCCATCCAATCCGCAAATATGCCGCCATTTATGGAGAGCGAATATCCCCTCGGCGCTTCCTGTGGGAGAACACCGGATAGAAGTACGTGCAACGGATATGTTCGGACGGGTATTTACGCAAAGCAGTCTATACAAGATAGCGGATTTGCAGGAATATGGCAGGCGTTGAAAATATTGAAGCCAGGAAAGATGGTTATGTCTTTTGACTTCCCTTCGCCCGGTTCGCACAGAGACGCAAAGGCTGATTGCATCAATGATTCGTTCCTTCAAATAAATCGTGGGTTTCCCTTTGTCGGGTGGATGTTGTTTTGAAATTATTGAAGGTGTAGCTTAGGGTGAGCATGATTAGCGGATACCTGGGGCGAATCCTGGTATATGATTGCAAGACGGATGTATTGATACGGCTGTTATAGCGGGCGGAATTGAATACGTCGCGGAAGGCCAGCGTGGCATTCAGTTTACGTTTGAATAATTGTTGACGGATGGCGAGGTTGGCATACCAGAAAGCATCTGTCTGCCCCTGGGTCGTTACCGATGGGCCTACGAAATTGCCGTCTAACTGGATGCGGGTGTATTTCCCTGCATCCAGTCCGTTATTTAGCGCTATTTCGTAATTGGCGCTTTCTTCGTCGCTGTTGCCCAACTTATATTCGTTTTCTACTTTATAATAATAGAGGCTTCCGTTTAAATTAATGTTCCACCAGCGAATGGGTTGAGCCTGTACGTTCAATTCGAGGCCGGTGGAATAATCGCGACCTACGTTTGCCATTGAATCAAGGGTTACGCCGGCTTCGTAAGGTACGCGCAAACGTTCTATTTTATCGTTTCTTTTACGATGGAAGAACGTTGCAGAGATGGAGTGTATGTCTATATTCTTTTTATAGTTCAGTTCGTACGAGTTGATATATTCGGGACGGATGTCCGGATTACCGATCTCCGCCGAGTAATAATCGCGATAAGTAATATAAGGCTCCATATAAAATAATTGCGGGCGGGTGGTACGATAGGAGAAAGCAGCCATAAGGGTATGCCCTTCAGGGAAATTATATCCAATGTGCGCCGAAGGGAAAAACTCAAAACGATTTGCCGTGCGATTTGCCCATTCCTTCGAGCTGCCCAATACCCGGCGTGTATGTTCGGCCCGTATGCCTGCCTGAAAATCAAAGGCCCTGTAGCTATCGGCCAGGATACCATAAAAAGAATTGATCCCCCGCTGGAAATAGAACGTATTATAGATATCATCGCGCCAATAGAATATCTTTTGGCCCGGGTTCCAAAACTCCATACTATAGTCTCCGTCTTCGAGGTAGGAGAAATATTGATAGCCGGCCTCTATCCGCCCTGTTTCGCGATAAGGGTAAATGTAATCGAGGTTCGCCCGTACCGTCCAGCGGTGTTCGTCTTCGTAGGCGCGATGCCCTTGCTTGCGTTCTCCGCCGCCGTCTACCAGGTCGCTGGAGAAATACTCCAGGGCGTCTCCCCCGTATTTAGCATAGAAGCTGCCGGAAAGGTTATGCCCTTTATCATTGAATTTGTGCGCAAAGCCGACGGTTCCCTGAAAATAGGTTTCATCTATCTCGTACCTGTCGTGGCTCAGGTAAACGCCCTGTTCGAAGACAACGTTATTGGCCTTCCGTTCTTCCGAATAATCAAGGTTGCCATTACGGTTTGTTCCTCCATAGCCGCCTTCCATATCCAGGTTGAGCGTTGTTTTGGGTAAGGAATAAAGCCAACCGGTTTTCAGCGAATAGTTATATCCGCGGCTTCTGCGGGGGCCGTCGGAAAGGGAGGTAGTGGCGGTATCGGCCACAATCGTCGTTTTCTCCTGGTTAAAATCGCTTTTTCGTACCCGTTCGATATACGAGCCACCCAGATACCAGCGTAAATGATTGTTTTGCTGTGTAAGCAAGAAATCCATCGCACGTGAATAGACGGCGCTTCCGCTCACATTCACCATACCGCTGAATCCGTGCTGCGCATGCTTTTTAGTAATGATATTGATAATACCTACATCTCCTTCGGTATCGTGGCGGGCGGATGGAGTGGTGATAATCTCGATGTTCTCTATATGCCCCGAAGGTACTTGTTCCAATGCCTGCGTACCGGAGAAAATACTGGGTTTACCATCTACGTATACAGCAAAGCCGCTGCTTCCGCGAAAGGTTACATTCCCTTCGGCGTCTACACGTATGGAAGGAGTATTTTCCAATATATCAACGGCCGAACCGCCTCCGGCCAAAAGGTTGCCCGACGCCTCGATTACCTTCTTGTCTAATTTATAAATAACCTGTTTCTTTTGGGCTACAACTTCTACTTCGGCCAGTCCCACTTCGAGGGCTTTCATTTCAATAACGCCTAAATCAAGCGCAGGCGCCGAAGCATTCAACAGGATATTGGAGCGGGTATATACGTCAAAGCCTACTAACCTGATGAGTAGCATATACTCGCCATCAGGCAGATTATCAACGGCAAAACTCCCGTCGGATTCGGGTAATGTATGCGAAACCGGATTTTCATTCCCGTTTACGAAGAGGAATACATCGGCAAAATCAATGGGTTTATGATTGCCCGCTTCAACGAGCCTTCCTTTAATTCGAGGATTAGTAGCAGCATTTACAGAGGAAACAAGGCATATGAATACCCCTATGAGATAAAAACACTTCTTCATTTCATTAATCATGGATTAGTTATACGGGGCGTAAAGTTATTATATTATAGCATACCCTCAAAACATCCTGTTTATAAAAAACTTAACTTAATCCTACTTTAAGTATTATCTTACGTTTACAGATTTTGTGGCCGCAATAAACGCTTCTCTCAAAAAAACAGAGAATAAAGAAAACAAAAACGATTTTTATTCAAACATTTTATCAATGCCGCCTATATCGGCAGGGATATTTAAAAGTTCTTGTTCCGTATGGCCTTTACAAGGGTTGGCATATTGTGGAGGAACATCAAAATCTTCGGTTTCCGAATAGCCAAGCGTTTGGTCGGCGTATACTTTTTGCATAAAAAGCCCGTAAACAGGTAAGGCCATACTCGCGCCTTGCCCTTCATTCATGGTGTTGAAATGGATAGAGCGTTCTTCGCCGCCTACCCAGCAACCGCTCACTAAGCTGGGCGTAAAGGCCATAAACCAACCATCGGAATGGTTCTGCGTAGTACCTGTTTTACCTCCCATTGGTCCGCGAAGTCCATAACGGTAACGGATACGGACGCCTGTTCCTCCATCTATAACGCTTCTAAGCATATGCAACATTTTATACGTCGCTTCTTCCGTAAGCACATCCCTCATCTGGGAATTAAAGCTCGCTACCGTATTACCAAAAGAATCTTCGATATGTATAACATACATAGGCTCTACACGAATCCCTTTATTGGCAAATACGGAATAGGCTCCTACCATCTCGCCTACGGATATGTCGGGCGTTCCTAAAACAAGGGAAACTACCGGGTCTATTTGCCCTTTCAATCCGAAAGAATGTAATAAGTTAACTAATATATAAGGCGACAACTGCTTCAGCAGATAAGCGGTTATCCAGTTGGAAGAATTTTGCAATCCCCATTGAATAGTTACCATTTCCCCTACCCTTTTGGCTCCCGCATTACTTGGCGACCATGGCCGCCCATTTTCATCCATTAATTGTTGCGGCACATGAAGCGCCTGGTCGCACGGACTAAAGCCGTCTACCATAGCCAATGAATAAAGGAATGGCTTCATCGTAGAACCAATCTGACGCCGCCCTCCATTCACCATATCATACTGGAAGTTATTGAAATCTATGCCTCCCACATACGCTTTCACATACCCGTTACGCGGATCCATTGCTGCAAAAGCCGAACGGAGGAAGCTTTTATGGTAGCGGATAGAATCCATAGGCGACATAACCGTATCTATTTTTCCATGCCAACTGAATACCGTCATCTCCACCGGTTGTTGAAATTCTTTATGAATCTCCGCTTCGCTTGCTCCAGCCTTTTTCAATCCCCGGTAGCGATCGGTCTGTTGCATCGAACGAAGCAATATGCCGTCGATTTCCTCCTGGGAAAGCATACGGGAGAACGGAGCATAGCTACTCCCTTTTTTCTCTTTAAAGAAAGCAGGTTGTAAGATTCCGCCTATATGCTCGCGAACGGCCTCTTCCGCATATTGTTGCATGCGGGCGTCTATGGTAGTATATATCTTTAAGCCGTCGGTATAAATATTATAGAATGAACCATCTGCTTTTTTATTTTTATTACACCAGCCATACAACGGATTTATTTCCCACGAAACAGAATCTTCCCGGAATTTCTGCGACTGCCAAGAAGCATAATTTTTACGTTCCGGCTTTTTAGCCGTCATAGCCATACGAAGGTATTCACGGAAATACGGCGCCAATCCTTCTTTATGGTCTATCCGTGTAAAACGTAGTGTAAGCGGTAGCGCAGTTAATGAATCGCATTGAGCTTTTGACAGATAACCGGCCTTCTTCATTTGTGATAATACTACATCACGACGCCCTTTCGAACGGTCGTTATACCTCGCCGGATTGTAGTAGGACGGATTTTTACACATCCCTATCAGCGTAGCCGCTTCTTCTGTTTTTAATCCTTTGGGAGTTGTGTCAAAATAAACGTGTGACGCCGATTGGATGCCTATGGCATTGTACAAGAAATCGAACTTATTCAGGTACAGGTTTATAATTTCTTCCTTTGTATAGTAACGTTCCAGTTTCACGGCTATCACCCATTCGATAGGTTTCTGCAGCAAACGTTCAAAAACGTTATCGGCGCCGGGCGAATACAGTTGCTTTGCTAATTGTTGTGTAATCGTACTGCCTCCACCGGCATTCTTTTGAAACAGCAAGCCTCTTTTTATAACCGCACGAAACAATCCCTGTACATCTATCCCGCTATGCTTGGCAAAGCGAATATCTTCCGTAGCAATAAGAGCTTTTACCAAATCGGGTGATAATTCATTATAATTTATACGAATACGATTATCCTGAGCGTAAGTCCCCAAAATCTTTCCGTCTGACGAAATAATCTGGGAAGCGTATTTATCTATCGGATTTTCCAACTGCTCTACCGGAGGCATATAACCAATAGAACCATTTGCTATTGCAGCAAACGTAATAACAACTACCAAAAATATAACGGCATACAGTATCCAAAAACCAACTATGATATTTTTCTTTATTTTTGAAGTCATGTCCTTTCTTTTATACTTCTTCATATTGAACGACAAAGATATAAAAACATTGTTCTTTATCTCTGCTAAAATTAGTTATTTGTGATCAATGTCGTTTAGTTAAGGGAAACCATTCGACTCCCTGATGGGATTTTGATAAAATAAGTTCTTTGACATTTTGGGATTAGCTTGAAAAACATTAAATTTACTCTACAAATAAAAGGGTTTCCCTTTCTCCAAAAACGAGCGATTAGAGAGAAGAGTTATTAACAGACATATCAGGATTAATTGATGAAAAATCATTTGTCGGCCGTTCCAGAGACGACTCGGAGGGACAATTCGCAAGGGGATCATAAATTTCCTTTTAAATAGCTGAAAGTAATGCTGTTAAGAAGGATAAAATCATCGCTTCAACGCGAGTTGGACTCTTTTTTCAAAACGGTTTTATCTACCGGTTACAACATCATAATCCGGGTGGCAATATAAAAAACAGGGGCAAGTATCCCTCGAAAATACTTCTTTTGAAGGAAAAACGGATAGGAAACCTCTACAAAAAACTTTATTTTTTTTAGCTTTTCAGTCACATCTTGCATAAAGCGTTTATGTTCATTACAATAAGCGTGACTGAACGTGTGATTGAACGTGACTGGAGGTGACTGACGATAAGCCGGCCATCGTTCGGGCAGGGAGGGAAACAGG
>JAITRG010000170.1 GCA_031288515.1 Tannerellaceae bacterium | reverse complement strand
TTAATTGATTACGTGGCAAAGATAGCTATCCGGTTTGTCCGAACCTGCTAACTTAAACGCCTTCTGAATTCGGCGCATACAATGGCTGTGGCGATGGCTACGTTTAGCGATTCGGACGTTTCGCGGTTTGCGGGGTAACTGGGGATGAGTAATTTAGTGGTAACGAGCGCTTCGATGGCAGGGCGGATGCCGTTTCCTTCATTGCCCATAATGATGGCGCCGGTAGCAGACAGCGCTTCGGAATAGATATTCCCGCCGTCCAGGAAGGCGCCGTATATGGGGAAGGGTTGCCCTTTGTAGCCTTGAAGCCAAGCTTCCGGATCGGCGTAATGCACCTTCACATGCGCCAGAGCGCCCATCGTGGCCTGTACGGTTTTAGGGTTGAAAACATCCGTCGTATCCCGGCTGCATACGATATGTTCAATGCCGAACCAGTCGGCCAGCCGGATGATGGTTCCCAGATTACCGGGGTCTTGTATGCCGTCCGACACAAGTACCAGTTGTCCGGAAGGGTTTGCCTCTTCTATATCATATACAGGTTGTTTGAATACGCCAATCACATCTTGCGGATTTTTCAGCAGGCTGGCTTTCCGGATGTCTTCTTCATCCGCCACCAGCAACTCTTTTGTGGGAATGTCTCCCTGAGTAGCCATCCAGGAGGGTTTGGCTATGATCAGTTCGCTCTCGAAAGCGATAAGCATGTCGTTCACCAGCTTGTTTCCTTCGGCGATGAATGTGCCGTGCTCGTTCCTGAACTTTTTCAGTTCCAGGGAACGGATGTATTTAATTTGGTTCCTGCTAAGCATCGTTATTCTTTTTACAAAACAAAAGTACGTGATTTTCTCTAATTTAGACTACATTTGCGGGCGTAAACAGGTTTAAGCATGAAAGGCATACTTCGTTTGTTTCCTATCGTTGGTTTTGTGTGGACGCTGGCGTCTTGCAGCTCTACGAAGTTTGTTGCGGAAGGCGAATATTTACTTGATAAAGTAGAAATCACGACAGATAATAAGCAATACAAATCGTCCGAACTAAGACCCTACCTCCGGCAGCAACCCAATTTTAAGCTGTTCGGCCTGATGAAGTGGCAATTATTCGTATACGGCTGGTCGGGAAGAGACGGAACGAAATGGATAAACAAACAGCTCAGGCGAATGGGCGAAGCGCCCGTTATACTTGATACGACGTTAATAAATGAATCGATTGCCGAATTTGAACGTTTCCTCACAAATAAAGGGTATCCCGACGCCGTAATAACCGTGTCGATAGATACGATCCGGCGGAAAAAGGCCGTCGTGACCTACCACGCGCTAAGCGCTGAACCTTACGTAATACGTCATTATACAATGGAACTGGACGACCCGGTTATCGACAGCATCGCCCATTTAAAACCTCCCCCGCGCTCTCCGCTGGAAGCCGCTTTCCTTTCGTCGCAGGATGAATTTATCCCGGCAGTCAGGGAAGGAGGCCTTTTCGACAGGGATTTGCTCGATAAAGAACGCCAGCGCATCACATCCCTGCTGCGCGGCAGAGGGTATTATATGTTTAACCGCGATCATTTAGGCTACCAGGCCGACAGCTCTTTCAACCGCCATGCGGTAGACCTTGAGATGCTGCTGCACCCCTGCCGCGAAGTAAAGCCCGATGGTACGATCGTAGAAAAGCCCCACCGGCAATATTATATAAATGACGTAAAAGTATTGACCGATTACGACCCGCTCCACCGCGGAGACGAAGCGCCTTTCACCTCCACCGATACGGTAGAAACACGGAATATCACCGTTATATACGGTAAGAATGGAAGAAGTATCCGCCCGGGCATATTAAGGAAAGCCAATTACCTGACGCCCGGCACGCTGTTTAATGAACGGAATCTGGAACAAACCTATTCTTCGTATGTAGCGCTGAATGCCCTGCACAACGTGAACGTACGCTTTACGGAGTTTGAAGAGAATGACACCATGAAACTTAGCGCTGCGATACTGACGTCGCCGGCCAAAGTGCATGGTTTCGGAATAGAGGTGGAAGGCACAAACGCGGGCGACCTGGGTTTTGCCTCCAGCGTCAATTACAGGCATCGCAATTTGTTTAAAGGAGCCGAAGTATTCTCGGCCAGGATACGCGGCGCTTACGAGTCGTTGTCGGGAAGCAGTCAGTACGGGCTTAGTAATTACTGGGAAGTAGGAGGGGAGGCGTCGCTGTCTTTCCCGCATTTCCTTTTCCCTTTCTTTACAGAGGGTTTTAAGCGAAGGCTTCGCGCCAGTACGGAACTTAAAGTGAGCTATAACTGGCAGACGCGCCCCGAATACGAACGGGCTATTCTGTCGGGAAAATGGGGATATAACTGGCAGGATCGCACCAATTCACTGGCCCGCCATTCCTTTGGCCTGATAGATGTAGACTATGTGTATCTGCCTGACATAAACCGGGACTTCCTCAATTCGCTGCCGGAAGCAACGAGGCTGTACAACTTTAATAATCAATTTATCGTAAGTTCGGGCTATTCTTATTCGTTTAACAGTTATAACCCCCAACACAGGCAGCGCAACACGCACTCGTTACGCGTCTCCGTAGAATCCGCCGGCAATGCGCTCTATGCCGCATCCTCCATCCTCCGTAAGGATAAGGGAGATAACGGGCATTACAAACTGTTTGGTATCGATTATTCGCAATACCTGAAAGGAGACTTGGACTTCAGCAAGGGGATCGTAGCAGATGAGCGCAACCGCCTGGCCTTCCACCTGGGAGTCGGCCTGGCCTGCCCGTACGGGAACGCGGAAAGGATTCCCTTCGAACGCCGCTATTTTTCGGGAGGGGCGAATAGTGTGCGCGGATGGCCGGTGCGTTCGCTGGGGCCGGGCAGTATGCGGAAAGACTCCGCTTCATTTGCCACCCAGGCGGGCGATATACGTTTGGACGCCAATCTGGAGTACCGCGCCAAATTGTTCTGGAAATTCGAATTAGCCTCCTTTATCGACGCCGGCAATATCTGGACGATCCGTTCCTATCCCGACCAGTCGGGGGGAAAGTTCGATATCAAAGAATTTTATAAAGAAATCGCCTTCTCATATGGCTTCGGGCTACGCCTGGATTTCGATTTCTTCCTGATACGCTTTGATACAGGTTTCAAAGCGTACGACCCGCAAGCGGAAGGTTCCCGCCGCTGGGCCATTACACGCCCGAATTTCCATAGCAATTTCGCCTGGCATTTTGCCATAGGGTATCCGTTCTAACTATACTTCTTCACGGGTTGAACAAGTTGATTTTATAAAATTTATTATATTTGTCCTCTCATCACAATACTCTTATATATGCTTATGGACAGACGACATTTTATGAAAACAACTGCTGCCACTGTTGCAGCCTCTGCATGGATACCCGGAAGCGGAGTGACGGCTTCTCCTGTTTCTACTTCTCATTTAACAGAGAAGAAGAAAATAGGGCTTCAATTGTTCAGCCTGCGCGATGATATGGCTAAAGACCCGGAAGGAACCCTGCGCGAAATAGCCAGGATGGGATATAGCTTTATCGAAACATATGGCTACCGCGACGGGAAGTTCTTCGGCAAAAGCCCCAGAGAATTCAGTGATTTTGTGAGCAGCCTGGGAATGAAGATGACCAGTTCGCATACCGGTTTCGGCGTGTACGCGAATGATACTTCCGTCGCCTGGGACGCCGTAAAGAAGAACATGGAAGACACAAAAGCCGCCGGCAGTAAATGGATTGTACAGGCAGGCTATCCGGGAGCGCGCTATACCAGACTGGATGAGGTAAAGAAACTGGTCGATACCTTCAACCGCGTTGGCGAATTAGCCAAAAGTTTCGGTCTGAAATTTGCCTATCATAACCACCGGGAAGAATTCCGGGCGGTTGAAAACCAGATACCCTACCAACTCTATCTGGAATGGACGGAGAAATCCCTGATAGCTTTTCAAATGGATATCGGGCACGTAGCCAACGAAATGGCGGATTACCGGATGTACCTCAAACTCTATCCCGGACGCTTTGGCTGCATTCATATCCGCGATACAAACGTTATTACGAAGGTAGCAACGGAAATGGGGTACGGGCATGTAGCGCTTGAAGACGTATTTAATCTTTTCGCCAATGCCGGCGTGGAAGACTATTATGTAGAACAGGAAGAGTACAATTACACGCCGCTCGAGTCGGTTAAAATGTGCTACGACTACCTGGCGGCTGCCAAATACGTTGCCTGGTAAGATGCTCGCTTCAAGGGATAAGATATTAATCCGTACGTCGTGGATTAGTACGGTCGGAAACACGGTATTATCCGCCGCAAAGATTGTTATTGGTTTGGTTTCCGGAAGTCTGGCGGTTTTGGGAGATGGGATTGATTCGGCTACAGACGTCATTATTTCAATCGTAATGATATTTACGGCCCGGATTATGAACCGTCCTCCAAACAGTAAATATGTGTATGGATACGAAAAGGCAGAAAGTATAGCTACTAAAATACTTTCGCTTGTTATCTTTTATGCCGGCGTCCAGATGTTGATCTCATCAATCCGGCACATATTCTCGGATGAAGCGAGGGAACTCCCGGCATTAATCGCTATCTACGTAACGGTCTTCTCTATTATCGGGAAATTAGGATTGGCGCTTTACCAGTACGAACAGGGGAAGAAGATAAACAGCCCCATGCTGATAGCCAATGCCATGAATATGCGCAATGACGTGATTATATCCGTCAGCGTATTGCTGGGATTGTTTTTCACCTTCATCCTTAAATTACCCATACTGGATTCCATCACCGGATTGATAGTCAGCTTCTTTATCATCCGGACATCTGTCTGTATATTCATGGATTCGAACGTAGAACTGATGGACGGCATAAAGGATGTTTCAATCTATACCAAAATATTCGACGCCGTAGAGCGGGTTCCCGGCGCTTGTAATCCGCATCGTGTCCGTTCGCGCCTGATAGGAAATATGTATATGATCGACTTGGATGTGGAAGCCGACGGGAATATCAGCCTGAACGAAGCCCACAATATAGCCAACGAAGTAGAAAACAGCATAAAAGACTCTATAGATAACATATATGATATCGTAGTCCATATCGAACCCAAAGGAAAACATCACCCCGAAGAAAAGTTCGGCATTAATAAGGAAAGCTTTTCCGGAGGATGAAAGCTATGCGTAATCTCATGGATTTTGCAAGTCGATACCTGCAATATCTTTAAAAATCGGGTGAGCCGAATTTATCGCTCGCCAACAACAAAAATGTATGTGGAATGCTTCAAATGTTCGTTTGTTTTCATAAAAACTCCTTTTTCGAGGAGTAAAACGAAGCAAGCTTGAGCCAAACGAGCCGGATGTATTTTTTCTGGATCAACCAAATTTATTGCTTGCGGATTTTAGGAAACACATTAAAATAGGTTAAAACCACGGAGGTGGTAAAACATTTTGAAGATTTGTTTTTTTTATATAAAAAAGAATACTATATTTGCGATGCCTTAGAAAGATAAACAGGTAAATTGAAAAGAAAAAAACTATATGTCAGAAATAACATTCAAAGGAAATAAAGTATACACCAACGGTAGCCTGTTAAAAGTTAATTCTATTGCGCCAGACTTTACGGGTGTCAAAGGAGATTTGTCCGAATTATCATTATCATCTTTAAACGGTAAGCGTGTTATATTAAATGTTTTTCCGAGTTTAGATACGGCAATATGTGCTGCTTCCGTACGTCGTTTTAATAAAGAAGCGGTATCTCTTCAAAATACAGTGATTCTGGCCATATCCAAAGATTTACCATTTGCCCAGAGGCGTTTTTGTATGACAGAGGGTATTGACCTTGACAAGGTAATCCCATTGTCTCTATTTCGTGATTCTACTTTCGAAGATAATTATGGAATGCTTCTCACAGACGGTCCACTAAAAGGTTTATTGACCCGTGGCGTGATAATCGTCGATGAGGTAGGAAAGATTATATATACGGAACTTGTTCTGGAAATAACAGAAGAACCAAATTACGAAGCCGTATTAGCTTCATTAACATGATAAAGTTGTAGATTATTGTAAAGTTAAGGGTTAGTGTAGAAGGCCGTGAGATGTGAATCTAGCGGCTTTCATTTTATTTTTCAGTCACGTTAGTTAAAACTATGCACTTTAGTGCAAGTCTTTAGCTTCTACAAATCTCAAAAAGGCTTACCTTTGTGTGATGGAACAGCGTCATAATTCACATTCAGTAAGCAGTTTGCAAGTCCATATAGTATGGATAACGAAATATCGCTATCCCGTACTTACGGTCGATATACAACTTCGTTGTCGTGATATAATCAGCCAGGTATGTAATTCCCTGGAT
>JAITRG010000167.1 GCA_031288515.1 Tannerellaceae bacterium | reverse complement strand
GTCATCCTGGAATTTAGCGGCATGGAGACCTTCGGCCACAACGTTTACCTGATAGACCATGCCCAGAACAACAAGGAAACCGATTTGCAAAAGAACCCGGCATACGTCTTTACGGTAACAAAGAAGTCGGAAAGCGACAAGGTAATCGAGCTGAACGACCGTTTCAGCCTGCGCGCTACCTATACAGGTATAGGCTTGGGGAACGAAGCGATCGCTACGGCCGAAGCAGACGTCTGCGTATCCTCGCGCGACGGTTGTATCTATGTACAAACCCCGCAACCCGTAAGCAGCCTGCAAGTGTACAGCCTTACCGGGGCATTGATTTACGTTAGCAAAGCCGGGCCGGATAACTTCCGCATACAGGCAGAGGGACGCCAGGCTTATTTTGTAAAAGTGAAGATGAATGACCAATACGTTATAAAAAAGGTCTTCGTTAAATAAGAGATATTGGAATTAGCAGGTTTGATCCCAATTTGGTTTAAATTTTTATCTTATGGAACCGGGCATGTGAATGTCCGGTTTTCTTGTCCCTTGCGGCTGTTTTTTATGCCTGCGAACCTGAACATAGCAAACAAACGATCCGTGATAGTTGGGGGTTGCCTGATAGCTTATATGATACGGGGAGAGCTTGTCTTCAGGTTTAAACGGAGGAAAAATGGATAACATAGGAATTTTTAATCGCTGAATCGCTAAAAAACGTTATCTTATGAAATGTTTTATCAAAAACTTTTATATCTTTGCCGGCATATGAATTTAACTCAAGTACCGCTTCTTAGTAAGAGGTAAACCGAAGTAGAACAAAGAATTTAAACAGTACAGAGAATTTAAACAAAACAAAGAATTTAAACGAAACAGAAAACTCTAGACAAACAGAAAACTTTAGACAGAATTGAAAACTCTAGACAAACAGAGAATTTAGACAGAATTGAAAAACTCTAGACAAACAGAGAATGAATCCCTTTTATTTTTATGTAGATTAATTGTAAAGAAGATGAAAACTTTAATTTTTATAAGAACCGCGCTTTTGCTTGTTCTTACGTTTATTGCTATACAGACAAGCGCCAATGATATTTATGTTTCCGAAACAGGCACAGCAACGATAGACCTCTCCACAGCAGCCAGCCCTGCTCCCTTTTCTATTTTAACATCCGATCAGAAGGGAAGACGAAGGCCGGAAGCAATTTCCCTCGGCTCCGTAGATTTACGACACTATGTAGTTTCGAGTCCCAACATTGTTATTTATTATGATTCGAAGACCGCTTCATTGCCTGCGCCGCGCGCAATTAATATCTTGGATTATGTATCATCTTACCCCGTCAATATTACCTCTGCGGGAACTGTAATCACATTGTCTGATACGGATTTGCCTAACGGGACATTATCCCCGTTGCAGGGAACGACAGTTACCTTCACACCTGAAATAACAGGGGGTGAATATTCCGGGGGAGCGGCGCCGGCCGCTTTTCATTTTACGGTATCCGCCACCGGCAACGACGGCGTTGCTTATTCAAAAACAGGCGAGATAACCATTACCGTCGTTGATACGAATAATCCTCCCGGGCTTATTAAGCCGACCGATTTTCCGCTTACCTGCTACGATTATATGGGTACCGTAGCCTTTACCTCTTCTTTTCGCTTCATAACGAGTTATACGGGGGAGAAGGACCCTGTCACCGGAAAATCAAGATTAGAATCTCCGCCGTTAAATCTGCCGGCGCAACGCATGTATGGATTTTCCATCCCTTTGGTGGGAGATTTGGACGGAGACGGGTATCCCGAAATAATAGGAGTAGGGACAACGGATAATTATGTCGGGCTATATCCCTACTATAATTTCCTGCATATTTACAACGGACAAACAGGAGAACGGATTAGCAAGCTGCCCTTTGATCTTTCTACGGGGGCTACTAATGCCACTCATATCGACTTTCACGGATCGCCTTCTATTATAGCATTAGTCGATGCAGACAGAGATGGTAAAATAGAGGTCATAGCCGCTTTTCCACATTTTACCATCGGTAGTTTTCCTTATGCCGACAAATTGGCGTCGTATGTCTTGACGCCCGTCAAAAACGGCGCTGCCACAACCGGATATACCATGAGCTTAAACCCTCTCTGGCCAACTCAGCCGGAATATAATACAGGAGCCGCCTCTTACCAGAGAGCTATCCCGCAAATTGTAGATATTAATGGCGACGGAGAGCCGGAAGTAGTGGTTTATAATAAAATATACAGCGCCAAAACCGGAGCGCTGAAAGTAACGCTGGAAACATTGGGAAGCACGGCTTATGTAGGCGCTGCCACAGCTAATGCGCGTTTGGATTCGGGAGATGCTTTTATCAACTTTTCGTACATATACGATCTTGATTTAGACGGGAACTATGATGTTGTGGCCGGCGGAAAGGTGTACTATAATATTGATGTGAACGCCGGTACGTATGATATCAGGGACTTTTCCGCAACAGTAGAAGACGGGCGTACCGGAGTGGCCGATATCGATGGAGATGAAATTCCCGATATTGTGGTTGTAAACAGAAGCGTATCTTTCAGTAACTTGGAAATATATGTATGGGATCCGGGTTTTCTGGAAATAGATGGAGGGGGTAATGTGGTAAGGAAAGCCCTAACCCCTTTGACTGCAGCCAACCTGAAAGCGCACCGTTCATTACCTTTCGGTCGTGCGATAGAAGGTACTAATTCATACGTATACATAGGCGATATTGACGGGCGCGAACAAGAGTATAACGGAAAGACGCATCGTTTGCCGGAAATCGCCGTTCTGGGAGGAACGCTGACCTATAGTTCCCCTCTTATCCATCCGAATGTACAAGGTTTGGGTATTCCCACTTCCGGTTCTTCCGGTTCTTCACCGCAAAATACGGGAAGATCGGGCGTATTAGCTGCCGTTACCTGGGATACGGACGCTTCTTCAGCTTCCGATCGATTGAAATTATCCTTTGTCCTGGGCCATAGTGATACGTCAGGGAATACGGGATTTACGATGTTCGATTTCGACAATGACGGTTTGATGGAAATCTGTTACCGGGATGAAGCTAATTTGCGTATCATCAAAGCGTCCACGCCTTACGTAACGCAGAACGAATCAGACCCGAATATAGTTCTTTTCAAGCAGCCGGCTATTTCTTATACAGGTTTTGAATATCCTGTCATAGCGGATATAGACAATGATGCATCTGCCGAAGTAATTGTGATTGGGAAAAATAATTCTGTAAGAACAGAGGCTTACGGATATGTCTATGCTTTCGGGAATGGAAGCGGCGACAAGTTCGCCCCGGCGCTACCGGTATGGAACCAGTTTATGTACGATCCCTTCAAAATCAATCCGGATTTGACTACTCCTGTAGGGCCTGCCCGCAACAGGCTCGACTATAAATATCATAAACGGGTTGATTCTTCGCCTGCTATCTTTGATTTCCAGCCCTATAACAATACCTTAGGGCAAACATT
>JAITRG010000150.1 GCA_031288515.1 Tannerellaceae bacterium | reverse complement strand
CCTGCGCGAAAGTCGTTCGTTCCTGCGTGGAAGTCGTTTGTTCCTGCGTGGAAGCCGTTCGTTCCAGAGCGGAAGTCGTTCGTTCCTGCGTGGAAGCCGTTCGTTCCAGAGCAAAAGTCGTTTGTTCCTGCGTGGAAGCCGTTCGTTTCTGTGCGGAAATTGTCCCTTCCCGGAGGCGAATGTTAGAGAGGAAGGGCATTAAAGGTTCTTTTTCCTTTCAAATAGAAGGCGGCTATCAGGCTTTTTCGCATAAGCCCGGGGACGGGGCGTATGGTCGTCTTCCTGAGATTCTCTTCACGGATGGGTTTGTAAATGGGGAGCAGGCGGCGGAACTCTTTCCGGGCTTTATAGACGGCGGCGGCGTTTCCGGGATGGCCGGACAGCAGGAATTTCAAGGCTGCCAGGTAGTCGAGGAAGAAACGGGTGCGGAGGACGGGTTTCAAATCTTCTTCCGGCAGGTTTTTATAGACCATCAGCAGGCTGTTGCGGAAGTTGAGGAACGTCTTCCGGGGATTCTCGGCAGACAGGGTGGCTCCGCCTACATGGTAAACTACCGATTGGGGGATGCACATCAGCCTGTAGCCCCGGCATCTGAGGCGCCAGCACATCTCTACTTCTTCCTGGTGGGCGAAGAAGCGGGCGTCGAGGCCTCCTTCCGATTTATAAACGGAGGTACGGATAAGCAGGCAGGCTCCCGTTACCCAGAGCGCTTCGGCAGGCGTATCGTACTGTCCCCTGTCTTCTTCTACCACATGCAATACGCGGCCGCGGCAGAAGGGGTAGCCATAGCGGTCGATGTATCCGCCCGCCGCCCCGGCATACTCAAAGTATTGCCTGTCGAAGTAAGACCTTATCTTGGGCTGTACGCAGGCGAGGGAGGCGTCGGCGTCCATGGCTTTTACCAGTTCGTCGAGCCAGCCGGGCGTTACTTCCACATCGCTGTTGAGCAGTACGGTATACGGGGCGTCTACCCGTTCGAGCGCGCGGTTGTAGCCTTCGGCAAATCCGTAGTTGCAGGGCAGGCGGATGAGGCCTACCTGCGGGAACTTTTCTTCAAGCAGCCGGACGGAGTTGTCCGTAGAGCCGTTGTCGGCAACGATTATTTCGGCATATTCCGCCGGCGAGCAGTTAATGACGGAGGGGAGGAACTGTTCCAGCAGCCGCCCGCCGTTCCAGTTCAGTATAACAATGGCAACTTTCTTTTTCATTACATTTCACGTTTATGCTTCCAGCGCCTGTGCGTCCATAGCCAGTAAGCAGGGTTTCTCATAATACACTGTTCCATCATGCGGGCGTATTGCTCCGTCAGCCGGAACTCGGGCATATCTTTCGGCGATTCGGTCATCAGCCTTACATCTACCTTATAGTATCCCCGCTTCACCTTTTGCACATCGAAGAAGACAACCGGCAGGTCCAGCTTACGGGCGAGGCGTTCGGCGCCGGTAAAAAAGGGACTGTCTTGCCCCAGGAACGACGTCCAGTAATGGATGTTCGCCTTGCTGGGCGTCTGGTCTGCTATAAAAGGTACAACCGACCGCCGGCCATTCTTTTCGAGCGAAATCACTTTCCGCGCCGCATCTTCCTTGCGGATACAATACGCCCCGAAGCGGGTGCGCAGGCGTATGAACAGGCGGTCGAATACCTTGCTTTTCAGCGGACGGTATATCTGGTACGGTATCGGTTCGAACGACAGGCAGACAGAGGAAAACCATTCCCAATTGCCGTAATGCCCCATATAGCCAATCACACAGGCGTGTTTGCCCGACGTTAACCGGTCGATAAGCTCCGGGTTCGTCATATGCGCCCGCTTTTTAATCTCCCCGGGCGAGATATGCGCCAGTTTAATCGTCTCTATTATATAGTCGCAGAAGTGATGGTAAAAGGCGCGCTCCAGGCAGCGCAGCTCTTTGTCCGTTTTTTCCGGGAAAGAGGCTTTCATATTCCGCCTTACCACCTTCAGGCGGTAACCTGCCGCTTTGTATATCAATACATACAATATATCCGACAACATATACAACACCCTGAAAGGAAGGCGTGCATGCAGCGCCACCCATCCGTATACCAATCCGTAAAGTATATTATTCCACATCGCTTATCCGGTTACACCGTAAGGCCGTCTTATCTTCATTCCATCCGGCGAGCGCCACCCTTGCCGGCTCGTTGACAAGCGCGGCGTCGTAAGGGGCCTCCACCTTTATATAGTTTGCCGTAAACCCGTGCATCAGGTTCCCCCGCCGGGTATGCTCAAACAGTACGTCTGCCGCCTCGCCTATATGCTTCCCGTAGAAATCCTGCAGCTTACCGTCGGATATATCGAGCAGGCGCTTGCTGCGGAGGCGCTTCGTCTTTGGGTCTACGCTATGGGCAATCTTCAGGGCTTGCGTGCCCGGGCGTTCCGAATAGCTGAAAACGTGCAACTGCGAAACGTTGAGGCCCTCGATAAACGCCTGCGCCTCGTCGAAAAGCTCCTCCGTCTCGCCCCGCGTACCCACAATCACATCCACCCCGATAAAGGCATGCGGCATGGCCCGCTTTATCGTTTCGACCTTGTGCCGGAACAGGGCCGTATCGTATTTCCGTTTCATCAGCTTCAAAACCGTGTCGCTCCCGCTTTGCAACGGGATATGGAAATGGGGGGCAAAGCGTTTGCTTGCGGCTACGAAGTCTATCGCCTCGTCGGTAATCAGGTTGGGCTCGATAGAAGAGATACGGTAGCGGGCGACGCCTTCCACTTCGTCCAGGGCGCGGATGAGGGCAATAAACGTTTCGCCGGTACTCTTCCCGAAGTCGCCGATGTTCACGCCCGTCAGCACAATCTCCTTACCTCCTTTGGCGGCAACTTCGCCCGCTTGTTCCACCAGGCCGGCAATCGTTCCGTTACGGCTTCTCCCGCGGGCGAAAGGAATCGTACAGTAGGTGCAGAAGTAGTCGCAGCCGTCCTGCACTTTGAGGAAATACCGCGTACGGTCGTCCGACGAGCACGAGGGGGCGAACCTGCGGATATCCTTCGTGTCGGAAGCGGCAATCGTTCCCGCTTCCCCCCGTTTCCTGCTCAAATCATCCAGGTAAGAAAGGATATCCTGTTTCTGTTCGGTTCCCAATACAAGGTCTACCCCCTCGATATGCGCCACATCTCCGGGTTTCAACTGGGCGTAGCATCCGGTGACGATCATAAAGGCGTCCGGATGCTGTTTCCCGATGCGGCGGATGGCTTGCCGGCATTTCTTGTCGGCCAGCTCGGTTACCGAACAGGTATTCACCACACATATATCCGCTTTCTCGCCGCTGCGCGCTTTACGCACGCCATGCCCGGCTAACGCTTTGCCTATTGCCGATGTTTCGGCAAAATTCAATTTACATCCCAAGGTATAGTAAGCGGCAGTCTTATTCTCGAAAACAGTTCTGTCAATCATCTGCCATAATCTATTTCAAAGCGCAAAGTTAGGCAAAAGCATGTAAGTTCGGGCAGCTTTTAGTTGCTTATCTGCCTGCATCTCCTTATTTTTGCACAAAACAATGAAATTTGTGTCATGATAAAAGAGAACTTTATTAAGTTATATGAAAATAGTTTCCGCGAAAACTGGAGCCTTCCGGCGCTTACCGATTACAGTAAAGGGACTGCCTTCACCTTCGAAGAAGTAGCCGGGGAAATCGCCCGCATCCATATCCTGTTCGATGAATGCCAGGTACGGCAGGGCGACAAGATCGCGCTGGTGGGAAAAGACTGTTCGCGCTGGTGTATCGTCTATATGGCGGCCGTTACCTGGGGAGCGGTTATCGTGCCTGTCCTGCAGGATTTCAACCCCAACGATATCCATCATATCGTCAACCACTCCGATTCTTCCTTTTTATTCGTGAGCGACAGGATATGGGATTCGCTGGAAGAAGAAAGGATTGAAAACGTAAGGGGCGTATTCTCGCTTTCGGATTTCCGCTGCCTCTACCAGCGGAACGGCGAAAATATCCAGAAAATACTGGAAGAACTCGACGAAAAGATGAACAGGAAATATCCCGGCGGCTTCACAAAGGAAGACGTCCGTTATGCCGATATAAGCAACGACAAGGTGGCGCTGATAAACTATACTTCGGGAACTACCGGATTCAGCAAAGGCGTGATGCTTACAGGCAATAACCTGGCCGGGAACATTACGTATGCGCGCACCCTTGACGTTATTTTCCGTGGCGAGCGGATGCTTTGTTTCCTTCCGCTGGCGCATGCGTATAGCTGCGCCTTCTACTTCCTCGTCCCGATGGCTTTCGGCGCGCATGTTTATTTCCTTGGCAAAACCCCTTCGCCTAAAATCCTGCTGAAAGCCTTCGAAGACGTAAAGCCTCACCTGATCATCACCGTACCGCTGATATTAGAGAAGATATACAAAAAGATGATACTCCCGCAGCTAAGCAAACGGGCGATGAAGCTGGCCTTGAACATCCCGCTGCTCGACACGCGCATCTATTCGCAGATACGCAAACGGCTGGTAGACGCCATGGGTGGAAACTTCAGGGAAGTGATTGTAGGAGGAGCTGCCATGAACCGGGAGGTGGCCGATTTCCTGTTCAAAATCAAATTCCCCTTCACCGTCGGCTACGGTATGACGGAATGTGCCCCGCTGATCAGCTACGATAGTCATAAAGAGTTCATCCCCGGATCATGCGGGCAGATATTGAAAGGTATCATGGACGTACGTATCGACTCGGAAGACCCGTACAACACGGTGGGCGAAATACAGGTTCGCGGCGAAAACGTAATGAAAGGATACTATAAAAACGAAGAAGCGACAAAAAATGTCTTCACCGGAGACGGCTGGCTTTGCACCGGCGACCTTGGTACAATCAACGAAACCAAACGCATCTTCATACGCGGAAGGAGCAAAACGATGATCCTCGGCCCAAGCGGACAAAACATCTACCCCGAAGAAATAGAATCGAAACTGAACAATCTCCCCTTCGTGATGGAAAGCGTAGTGATAGAAAAGAACGGGAAACTGGTCGGCCTGGTATACCCCGACTACGATTCGGTAGACGGTACAGGCATCTCGCACCAGGACCTCTCCGCCGTGATGGAACAAAACCGTATCGAACTGAACAAACTGTTAGCCCCCTACGAACACGTCGCCCAACTGCAACTCTATCCCACCGAGTTTGAAAAAACGCCCAAGAAAAGTATTAAACGGTATCTTTATGGCAATTACTGAGTAGCGGCAAGCCGTAAGCCGGAAACCGTAAGGCGCTTTTGCATTCATAAACGGCGATTTTACGGCTGCTTTCCTATGTAGGCCAGGATGCCGCCGTCTACATACAGGATATGCCCGTTTACAAAGTCGGAGGCTTCCGAAGCAAGGAATACGGCGGGGCCTGCCAGGTCTTCGGGGATACCCCAGCGGGCGGCCGGCGTTTTTGAGATGATAAAGGCGTCGAACGGGTGGGGCGAGCCGTCGGGTTGCTTTTCGCGTAAGGGAGCCGTTTGCGGGGTTGCTATATAGCCCGGCCCGATGCCGTTACACTGTATATTGTACTCGCCGTATTCGGAGGCAATGTTGCGGGTAAGCATTTTCAGGCCCCCCTTGGCGGCGGCATAAGCCGATACGGTTTCGCGCCCCAGTTCGCTCATCATCGAGCAAATGTTGATAATTTTACCGGCGCCCTTCCTTATCATAGACGGGATTACCGCCTTGGCTACGATGAAGGGCGCATTCAAGTCCACGTCAATTACCTGCCGGAAATCGGCGGCGCTCATCTCGTGCATGGGGATACGCTTGATGATACCGGCGTTGTTCACCAGAATATCAATTACGCCCACTTCGTTTTCTATCTGTTCCACTAATGCATGTACGGCCTCTTCGTCGGTTACGTCGCATACATACCCGTGCGCCGTGATACCTGCTTCTCGATAAGCCGCCAGCCCTTTGTCTACAAACGCTTGTTTCAAATCATTGAATACGATGGTTGCTCCCGCTTCGGCCAGCGCCGATGCAATAGCAAAACCAATACCGTAGGAAGCTCCCGTTACGAGAGCCGTTTTCCCTTTTAATGAAAAATTCGCCATCATGTGTATCGTTTTTTTGACAAAATTATCGAAACTTTCCGTATTACAGACGAATTTTGCAGGAAATTTGATAAAACAGTCCGAAAGCCCCGTCCGGAAACCCCTGCACGGCAACAGTCAAAAAAAATCTGTGTCATTTTGAGGAAAGAAGGTTATCGGAAATATATTTTTTGAATGCTAACGAGTTAAATAAAAAGTAAATAAAAATAATTCAGGCTTTTAATCGGACAATAGTGTTTTTTTTGTAAGTTTGGAGCCGAATGGTTACGAAAATTTTAACTCGAATTGCTTATGTAGGGATGACATAACGAGAGATAATTCTAATACACACATCTAATACACACATGGAAACGCAAACCATACATATCGGAAATCTGATTCTCAACCAGCTAAAGGCAGATGGGCGGTCGGTCGTATGGCTGGCAACGAAAGTCAATCGCCACCCGAGTGCTCTATGCAGGCAACTCCGGAACGCACATATCCATACCGACCTCTTGTTGCGCATTTCCATTGCTTTGGATATCGACTTTTTTGCTTACTATTCCAACTATTTATCTGAAAACAAAACAAATAAAAACATCATGCAAAAATTGCCATAAAACAATGCAATTTTTGCAATGCTATCCTATCGTTGGGAAAGAGAAAAAAAATAATTTTACATTCAAGACGAAAAAGTAATATCTGCGAAGTCGTAAGAGTAGAAAAACTATTAAAAAAATGATTTTTGATGCGTAACATGTTCAATGATTATAAGTATACTGATTTCGAATTGCGCATACATCTAATATTAAATCAGATAAATGAATGTTTATTGGAGTATATTCTAAATAAGGATATTAAACGATTAGCTTCTTTAGGACTATACAATGGTGAATTTGGAGTGTTTTTGTATTTGAGCCTGTATAACAAGGTTTTTCCGGATGCAATCATTGAAAATATTAATAGCACCTACACTGAACAAATCATACAGCAATGGAGTGACTATCCTGATAATCATACATACTGTTCCGGCACTTCCGGTATTCTGGATATGCTTTATTACCTGGAAGAGAAAAATATCTATCATATTGATTTAACAGAAGCGATTGATTACATGGAAAATTCCATTGCTAATAAAATGATTCAGGATATAAGTGAAGGTAATTACGACTTTCTCCATGGCGCATTAGGCCCTGCCAGTTATTTGCTGAACCGAAATTCAAAGTTGGATTATGTTGAGAATTTTATTTACTTATTATACAAATATTCTGCAAAGGGAAACGGGATGCACAAATGGCCGTTTTTTGATGAGATCGGTGGTAATAAAACATATAATATCAGTCTATCGCACGGTATCTCTTCCATTGTTTTGTTTTTAACCGAGGCGTATCGGAAGAATATTGCCATAGAGAAAGTAACGGAATTATTATTCGGCAGTATTTCTTATATATTAGACCAGAAATTCGATTCCGTTACCGACAATTTGTCGATGTTTCCTTCTTTCTCAAAAGAGAACGATACAATGCCGAGCCGATTAGGATGGTGCTACGGCGATTTAAGGATAGCAGTAGCTTTGTGGAAAGCCGGTGAAAGTTTAAAACAGGATGATTACAAGAAATGGGCTATCCGTATTGTAGAAAATGCACTTTCCAGGATAAATCTCGCTTCAAATCTGGTTTACGATGCGGGTATCTGTCATGGAACGACAGGAATCGCTATTATATTTCAACATTATTGGGAAGAGATGAAATTAGACAAAATACTTACGATAAGGGATTATTGGATTCATGAAACAGTAAAAATGATTCCGTTTGTAAATCATCAAAAATTAGAACTTTCGCAATGGTGTCTCAACAGCTATAATCTGCTAATGGGGATTTCCGGCATTGGACTGGTTTTGTTGTCGTTTATCACTCGTGATTTTTCATGGAAAAGATTATTCCTTTTACGATAATTATAAAAAACTATTGAAAATGAAAAAGATTGTATTAAAAAAAGAAGTTGTTGCTCGCATTAGCGATAACGAGATGAGCCATCTAAAAGGGGGAACAGATAATGCTCAAGCTACTAATAGCCCTTATTTACCTTGCGTAAGCAAAAATGGTTATACTTGTAATCCCCCACTTCCCCCACTTCCCCCACCTCCACCACCTTCGGGCGAGACTTGTGGTACGGATTGGACTTGTAATGGGTAATTAACTATAATGAATTTAAATACCCTGTTGTAAATTTAAATTCCAGGAGTTTTCGTCATGATAGATGGAACTCCCGGATTTTATTATTGTTCATTAAACTATATTATCATGAAATATTTGTATCCGGTTGTCATTCTAATATTATACTTCCTTGTAATGGGTTGCACATCGTCCATCGATAAGAAAAATGACGTTGTTTATCAAAGTTCTTTATCCTTAGAGGAAAATATAGCCACTCAAGCCGTTGTTTTCCAAAACGACAGCACATACCCCTTTCTGGACCAATTGTCAAAAACACGTTCTGTCATACTCGTCGGGGAATGCGGACATGTGGATAGCGTAACGTTTGTTGTAAAAAATAAAATGCAACAATACCTTCTTGATAAAGGATTCCATTCTATTGCTTATGAAGCCGTTCCGTTTTTAAGCAGTTACGTATTCTCAAATCCTAAATATAACACATTTACCGATAGATGGAGGGTTGAATTTCCATCGGATTTGGTCATACAATTTTTTAATGATCGTAGAGCAGAGAATATCAATCGTATATGGGGCATTGACGTTTATGCAGGTTCTTTCGATATAGAGTGTGCAAAAGCTATATTGAGCGAATATTTTGAAGAATACATGTTCGTCATGGATTGGGAGAAATTAAACGACTATTACAAAAGGAACTGTGTCTTGGGTCATGATATTCCCGTGAGCGAACAGACAGAAATGATGCGGATGATTGACCGGATTTCCAACTATACACACTATGTAATACATAAGAAGACGGCGATGAATGACCTGAAAGTTGTTTTGCAATGGATAAGAAACGTAAATGCGAATTACTCTGTAGGAAAGTATTTTTCAAATCCATACTTCCGTTATGGAGTAGATTTAAAAAATACGCCGCCCCTGTTTATTTTATCCTCCAG
>JAITRG010000146.1 GCA_031288515.1 Tannerellaceae bacterium | reverse complement strand
GTATATAAATCCAATACTTGTTCCATGAGACAAAGATACTTCTCCTTTTTTATTTATTCACTCATGTTACGCAATGGGTGCGTAACATGAATTACTTATATTTCGCCAATTTGAACAGAAATTCCAGGCCGCCGCCCGCTCTGTTCTTTGCCACGATTGTTCCTTTATGGAAGAGGATGGCGTTTTTTACGATGGACAGGCCGAGGCCGGAACCGCCGGTGTCGCGTGTGCGGCCTTCATTTACGCGGTAGAAGCGTTCGAAGATACGGTTCAGATGGTGTTCGCCGTTAATGCCGGTTCCGGTGTCGGAGAAAGAGAAGTAATAGAAGTCTTTATCTTCATTGTATTTGTTTACTCTTACGGCTATGTTTGTTCCGGCATAGCGGATGGCGTTGTCCATCAGGTTCCTGAAGATGGAATAAAGCAGATTCCGGTTTCCGGGGACGATTACCGGCTCCATGTTTTTCCATTCGAAACGGATGTTCTTTTCGATTAACCGTTCGTTCAATTCTTCTTTCAGGTTATAGAGCAGTTCTTCTATCCGGACTTCTTCTTTTTTGAAAGAGAGCGGGACTTCTTCTATTTTCGTAATCAGGCTCATGTCTTGTATCAATTCGGTCAGTACGAGGGTCTGTTCGTGCGCTTTGGCCAGAAAGCTGCGTACTTTTTCTTTGTTTAAGGCCTGCTCCAGGGCTATTTCGAGATAGCCCCGGATGCTTGTGACGGGGGTGCGTAATTCGTGGGCTATGTTGGAGGTCATTTCCTGTTTTAGCAGATGCGTTTTTTCCTGTCCGCTGATGTCGTTGATGATAATTTCAAAGCTGCTGTCTTCGAAGATATTCACCCGGATATTGAAGTGCTTTCCCTGTTTGCTGATTTGTGTTTCGTAGTATTTCCCGGTAGCTTCGGCTCCTGCTATAAAGCCGGCTACTTCCTTGAAGGAAGGGTCGGTAAATACGACGGAGGGGTCGGAGGCGGGTTCGTCTGTAATGATATTCAGGTATTGTATGAACAGGCCGTTGTAGAATCCTATTTTTTTGTCAGGAGAGAAGAAGCAGAGTCCTTCGCCCGAAGTATGGACATGCTGCAACAGTTTTTCACGTTCGAGCTGGAGTTCTTTCTTCCGTTTGCGTATCTGTTCGTAGTTGTCGATGATTTTCCCGCCTATCTCGCCTAATTCGTCTTCGGGGAACTCTATCCGTGTATCCGGAGGATTGTTTCCGCCGGAAAGGGCAAATTCTTTCAGCTTTTTGATGGAGGCCCCGAAGCGGTTCGCAACGTAATGAATGAGGAAGAGCGTAATGATGAAAAGTAAAGCGATATAGTACAGAAACAGGTTGTCGGACTTCAGGAACTGCCGGATTTGAATGTCGTACGGAAAGGCTACGCGAATAAAACAGAGGTTGCTTCGTTTGGCATAGTATAGATATTTCCGGTTGTTTGTGGCCGAAGTCCGAATGTTTGAGCCGCTTCCTTTTGTTTTTGCGAGAACGATTTCGGGTCGCACCGAATGATTTTCGGACATTGTTCCTTCCACGGTATTGTCGTAAATAACCTCTCCGTCGCGGCTTATCAGCGTGATGCGGAGGTTTTCGGGCAAAAGCGCCGACAGGCTTTCCAGCGCCGGCAGGGGGGTGGGATGGTTTTCCAGCGAAGCATTTATTATTTCCGTATAGGCGTCCAGTTTTTCTTCCAATGCTTCCGTTTTGAATTTTGTTTCGCGCGACTGCTCGAATATGATTATCACTGCGGTGAACAATGAGAAAATCATGAAGAAATAGAGCGTCAGCTTTTGTTCATACGTTACTTTCATATATTGGACAGATTAAACCGATATCCATATCCCGAGCGATTGGAAATGAGCGACGAGTAGCTTCCCAGCTTCTTCCGCAGGCGGGTGATGTGAACATCGACGGTTCGTTCGGTTATATAGGGGTTTTTCTCCCAGATATTGTTGATAATTTCTTCGCGGGGAAAAATCCGTTCCTGGTGTTTGACTAAGAGTTCCAGCAGTTCAAATTCGGTTTTTGTCAGCAGGATGGTTTCGTTTCCTATAATTACGTCTTTGGCGTCAAAGTCGATTGAAAATTCTTTGTAGGTGAATTTATTCAGCGGCTTCGCTTTCACTGTCTGTCTCTTCAGCACGGCTTTTACGCGGGCGGATACCTCTTTGAGGGAGAAGGGTTTGGAGATATAATCGTCGGCTCCGACAGAGAAGCCCGTCAGCATATCGTTCTCGGTGTTTTTTGCGGTAAGGAAGATGATGGGGATTTGGGATCCGTTGCTTCGCAACGTTTCAGCCATCCTGTATCCCGACATGCCGCCCATCATCACATCCAGCAGGATAAGAGCGTATTCGGACGTGAGTTTCTCGAAGGCGTCTTCGGCCGAATGAACGCAGGCCGTTTCGTATCCGTCGTTTGTGAGGGTGTACGACAGTATCTCGCAAATATTGGGTTCGTCGTCTACGATAAGTATCTTTTGCTTTTCCATTTGTATTCCTGTTTTTTTGCAAAAATAACGTTTTATTATTTCATTCCATGCTTTAAGACCTTAGCGTCTACATAAAATACGATTTCTTCCACGATATTGCTGCAATGGTCGCCGATACGTTCCAGTTTGCGTATCAGGAGCGCCAGTTTCAGCCCGCAACGGAGGAAGGAAGGCTCGGCCTGCAGGTAGATTGTCAGTATATCGAGAGAGGCGTAGTAGATGGCGTCTACCGCATCGTCTTGGGCAAGTATTTTCCCCGACACCTTTGTGTTTTCCGATTCGAGGGCTACGAAACTGTCGGAAAGCATGGATATGAGCAGTTCAAACATTCTTTCCATCTGCAGTTCTTCGATTATCTGGGGGTGTATCTTACTGCAGTCGTCGTCTATCACATGGCGGGCGACTCCTTCTGCAAAATCGCCGATGCGTTCGAGGGTAGCGCTTATTTTGATGAGCGACAGCGCCAGCCTCAGGTCGATGGCCACGGGGCTGTAGAGGGCGATGTAGTTTTCGCAGTCGCTGTCTATTTTAAGTTCGAAGGCGTCTACCCGTTTTTCGCGGCTGACGATTTCCCTTGCCAGTTCTATATCGTTGTTCAGGAAGGCCTGTTTCGCCTTTTCGAGTTGCGAGAGTACCAGCTTCCACATCTGGCTTACTTCTTCTTTGAGCGATTGTAATTCTTGTTCCGTATGTTTCATTTTATTGATTTTTGCGTTAGCCGAATCTTCCGGTTATATAATTCTGGGTTTGCTCCTTTTCGGGCTTCAGGAATATTTTTTTCGTATCGTCGTACTCTATCAGTTCGCCCAGCATGAAGAAACCTGTTTTGTCGCTTACGCGGGCTGCCTGCTGCATGTTGTGCGTTACGATTACGATGGTGTAATCCTTTTTGAGCGAATGGATGAGTTCTTCTATCTTGGACGTCGAGATAGGGTCGAGCGCCGAGGCCGGTTCGTCCATCAGCAGGATAGAGGGGGATATGGCCAGCGCGCGGGCGATGCAGAGCCGCTGCTGTTGTCCTCCCGAAAGTTCGAAAGCAGACTTTTTCAGCTTGTCTTTCACTTCGTCCCACAGGGCTGCCGCTCTGAGCGATTCTTCTACCTGGCGGGCGATGTACTTTTTATCGCGTATGCCGTTTACCCGTAGCCCGTAGGCTACGTTCTCGAAGATAGATTTGGGGAAGGGGTTGGGTTTCTGGAACACCATTCCCACCTTTTTCCGCAGTTCGTCTACCTGTACGGACTTATGGTAGATGTTTTCTCCCTCTACCAGACATTCGCCGGTAAGGCGGACGTTGTCTATCAGGTCGTTCATCCGGTTGAACAGCCGGAGGAAGGTAGATTTGCCGCATCCCGACGGGCCGATAAAGGCCGTTACCGTATGGGCTGCTATTTCCATGCTGATGTTCTTCAGGGCCTGGAAATCTCCATAGTAGAAATTTATATCTTTTGCCTGTATCATTTTAATTTCCTTAGCGTTGCTGCGAGCAGGTTCATTAATAAGACGATGACGATTAATACCAGGGCTGTTCCGTAGGCGATGGGGCGCGAGGCCTCTATGTCGGTTCCGCTGGTGGCGATTACATACAGATGATAAGGCAGAGCCATTACCTGGCTGAACAGGCTGTCGGGCAGTTTGGGCAGGAAGTAGGCGGCTACCGTAAAGAGGATAGGGGCCGTTTCGCCCGATACCCGTCCGACGGACAGGATAAGCCCGGTAACGATATTGGGGAAAGCCATCGGCAATACCACCTTGCGGATGGTCTGGAGTTTGCTGGCTCCCAGGGCCAGGCTGCCTGTGCGGAAGGAGCCGGGGATGGCTTTCAGCGCTTCCTCGGTGGTGCGGATGATGAGGGGCAATACCAGCAGTCCAAGCGTGCAGGAGCCTGCCAGGATGGAATCGCCGAAGCCCAGCGTGTTTACAAACAGCGTCATCCCGAACAGCCCGAATACGATGGAGGGGATGCTTCCCAGATTGTTCGTCATGACGCGGATGAAGCGGACCATCCAGTTGTTGCCGGCATATTCGTTCATATAGACGGCAGACATCACGCCGACGGGGAAGGCCAGCGCCACGCTGCCGGCAACCAGGCATAAGGTTCCGGCGATGGCCGGGAATATCCCGCCGGCGGTCATCCCTTCGGTGGGCGCGGTGGTGAGGAACTCCCAGCTTATCACGCCTATCCCGTTGTAAATAATAAAGCCAAGTATCCAGAAGAGGATACCTGCGACCAGCAAGCCCAGCAGGCGGAAAAGGGCGAAGGCTATCTTTTGCTCTGTCTTTTTATTCATCGTCATATTTCTTTGCCTGAGTTTTTGCCTGAGATATATTCGGCCGAGACGCTGATGAGCATGGTTATGGCAAACAGGATACAGCCGAGCAGAAAGAGCGACTGGTAATGCGCGCCGCCTGCGGGAGCTTCGCCCAGTTCGGCGGCTATGGTGGCGGGGATGGCGCGTACGGGCTGGAAGAGCGAATGAGGCATTACGGCGGCATTGCCCGTCACCATCAGTACGGCCATCGTTTCGCCAACGGCCCTTCCCGTCCCCAGCACAACGGCGGCCATGATACCCGAAGAGGCGCAGGGGACAACCACCCGGTAGATGGTTTGCCAGGGCGTAGCGCCCAGCGCCAGGCTGGCTTCGCGCATTGCAAGGGGCGTTCGCCGCATGGCGTCTTCGGCGATGGTGATAATCGTGGGGAGCGCCATGATGGCCAGGATGAGGCTGCCGGCAAAAGCCGTTTCGCCCACGGGCAGATGCAGCGTTTCGCGGATGAGGGGCGCCAGTACGGCCAGCCCGAAGAAGCCATAGACCACGGAGGGGATGCCGGCCAGCAGTTCTATCGTGGGCTTGAGCAGTTTGCGGATGCGCGCGCCGGCCAGTTCGGACATGTAGATGGCTACGCCCAGGCCCAGCGGCAGGGCTATCAGTATGGCAAAAAGGCTAACCCACACTGTGCCCATGATGAGCGGCAGCACGCCGAACTGTGGCGCGGGCGTGGCGGTGGGCAACCATTCCCGGCCTCCGAAAAAGGCGGAGGGGCTTATCTTTTCTGCCGGCAGGACCTTCACCGCCCGGTTGCCGCGCGGCAGGTACTCTTCGGGCACGAAGGCGATGACGTCCGGCGTACGGGCGATTACTTCGCCCAGCCGTTGCGCGAGCAGTTCGCCGTCTTCGCCCAGTTCCTCTTCGGAATAGAGCGAGAAGAGTTCGTCGAAGCGGAAGGGGACGATTTCGCCCTGCCGCCCGCCCGCTTCGCGCCAGTCGGTAAGCTCGCGGTCAAAGATTTGCTTTACCTGCTGCGGCGTGAGCTGTTCTACCGGATTGGACGAATGGACGCATAGCGCATACCCTTTCTCTACAGACGAGCTGCCGAACAGTCCCAGCCCTTCCCTGAAAAGGAAAACGATAATGAGCAGGATGGCCAGGCTGGAGACGCTTCCGCTAAGGGCAAGCGCCGCCTCGGCCAGCCGCTCTGTTATCAGCCGGAGCCGCTTCATTTAATGGAGATAAAACCGATTTCCGAAACAATCTTCTGCCCTTTGTCCGAGAGGACGAAGCCGGCGTATGCTTTTACTTTGTTTTCGACCGCCGCATCGTAGTAGTAGTAGAGGGGGCGTACGATGGGGTAGGTCTCGTTTTTGGCATTGGGCACGGAGGGTTCTACAAACGTTTTGCCTCCGTCGTACGATATGCGTATGGCTTTCACATCCCTGTTCAGGTAAGCCAGGCCTACGTAGCCTATGGCCCCTTCCGTCTGGCTTACAGACTGTATGATAGCCCCGGTAGCCGGCATGCTCATGATGCCCGGCATATAGTTTTTGTTTTTCAGCACGCTTTCTTTAAAGAACTCATACGTGCCGGAAGACGTCTCGCGCGAGTAAGGGATGATGGCCCTGTCGGCGCCGCCCGCTTCTTTCCAGTTCCTGATTTTTCCGGTGAAGATACCTTCGAGCTGCTCGCGCGTAAGGTTTGTTACCTTATTAGACGGGTGTACGATAACGGCCAGCGCATCGTAAGCGGCAGTCACTTCCTTTACGGTTATGCCTTTTGCTTTGAGCTTGCTTTTCTCGTCGAATTTAATTTTGCGCGAAAGCTGCGCCAGCTCGGTTGTCCCCTCCAGCAGAGCGGCGACGCCCACGCCGCTGCCTCCCCCCGTTACGGTAACCGTAGCGGATGGATTGGCTTTCATAAACTCCTCTGCCGCTCTCTGCGAGAGAGGAAGCATCGTATCCGAGCCTTTAATCCGCTGGGCCTGCGCACTTGCGAGGGAAGCAATTAAAAGAGCGGCGGCCATCATGATTCTCTTCATTTACATTATGTTTTTAAAGTGATTTCTACCGGCGAAGATAAGACGGGGAAATTACGGACAGGCTACCGTTTTGTTACGGTTTGGTTAATAAATCGCTCCAATGCCGCGCGGAAACGGGCAATATCCGTACGGAAACCGCCCGTTCCTGCGTGGAAATTGTCCGTTTCCGCGTGGCATTGATTTGTTTCCGCGTGGAAATTGTCCGTTTCCGCATGGCATTGATTTGTTTCCGCGTGGAAATTGCCCGTTTCCGCGTGGCACTGGTTTATTTCCGCGTGGAAATTGTTCGTTTCCGCGTGGCATTGGTCTATTTCCGCGTGGAAAACGCTTGATTCCGCGTGGTACTGGTCTATTTCCGCGTGGAAAACGCTCGTTTCCGCGCGGAAATCATCCGTTTCTGCGCAGCATTAGCCTGTTTCCGCGCAGAAAGTTACGGCTTCTTACCGTCTTACCCATCCGTCCGTCCAGTCGTTGTCGGCGGGAACGGCTCCTTTATAGAGCGCTTTGGCGAAGAAGCTGTCTGCCGAAAGGTCTTTCCCTCCTTCCACCGTTCCTGTATAGCCGTCTGTAAAGGCGATGGTCTGGTTTACGGCATTCCCTTCTTTTTCGGCCAGGGCAAGGTCTGAGACGCTTTCGTACGAGAAGGCTTTATCGGCCCAAAGGTATTCAATCTGCGCGACGCCGTCGAGGAAGCTTTGTTCGGTCTCTGCCGTGGCTACGGTTACGGAGCTTGGCTTGCCCACAACCAGCGCGTTGTACAGCTTCACGGCAGTCCCGGCGCGCAGGCGTATGCCCCGCTTCTGGTTATTGGCATCGTTGTTTCCTATCAATGTAAGGTTCGAGAGCGTGGGACACGACTGGGGCTTGTTCCCGAAGTTATCTTCGCGGTTGTCGCCCTCTATCAGGCAATCGCCGTTGGCCGTGCCGTCTGCGCCGGGAGCAGAGGGGTCTTGCATGGCTACCCAGAACTGGCCTTTGCCCGTCCATCCGTCCGTCCAGTCGAACGAATCGTCTTCGCTGTGGGTAGAAACCAGGTATTTGGCGTTTACCGTCCCGCCAAACCATTCAAAGCCGTCGTCCGAGCCTTTGTACGTCTGGACGTATTCAATCGTAGTGCCGCTTCCTACGCCGTACATCGTTAAGCCGTTAGACTCTTTCGTTTCGCTGAACGCAAAGCCTGTGTATTCGAGGCGTACGTAGCGCATCGTGCCGGAGTTGTCGTCCGGGTCTGTCCCGCCGAAGGGAGCGTCGCCTATTTCCGATTTACCGGTTCCGCCGGAGAGGTTTACCGGCGCTTTGCCGCAGATGTGCACGCCTCCCCAGGCGCCGGACTGCTGGCGGGTAGAAGTCATCACGATGGGCGCTTCTTTCGTCCCGCCGGCATTAATCTGTCCGCCCTGTTCTACGATGATGTAGTCGGGCTGCCCGTCTATACTCCGGGTGGCTTCGATGGTTACGCCGGCTTCTATTACCAGGTTTCCGCCGGCTTTTATCTGGTAGCCGCCAATGAGTTCGTAGGTGTTCCCGGCTTTCAGGGTTCTTTCGGCCGTCAGTTCGCCTTCCAGCGTCAGGTCTTCTTCAGGTTCTTCCGGTTCGTCGGGTTCTTCCGGTTCGTCGGGCGGCGTGGGAGTGGGGGTTTCGATTGCAGCGGGGTCGTCGTCTTTTCCATCGCATGAGGTGAAGGCGCTTAGCGTCATCATGGCTGTTATCAGCGCGTAACTGATCTGTTTTAGATACTTGTTCATACTCGTTCTTTTTTATTGTTAAAAATCTATGGAAAAATGTATTCCTATCTCTATTCCTTTACGGAAATATTCTACCGTTTCTTTTTTTCCGGCGTCTTTTATCTTCTGGGTGAATGTATGTTCGGGGTTGAGCAGGTTTTTGGCTTGCAGTTTCAGCGTCATGCCGCGGGGCAGGCTGTAAGAGGCAATGAAGTCGAGCGAATGCAGCGCCTCTTCTACCACATTGTTTACGCCGTTGATGCCTACCGAACTGATGCGCGGCCCTTGAAGGTTATATACGGCCGAAAGAGACAGTTGCCTGTCGTTGCCCGTCTTCGGCGTATAATTCACGTCAAAGTTGAGCAAATAAGGCGAGGCTCCCTGCAACTGCCTTGTCTTATCCGTATATAAACCTTCTTCGGGCAAAGAGATGTGCGTGTATATATAAGAAGCATTAAAATCCACCTTCAGGTCTCCGGTCACCTGTTTGCGCAGCTCTATCTCCGCGCCGAAGACCGTCCCCCTGTCTACGTTGCGGAAACTCTGGATAAGCGACCCGGAATACTCCTGCACGCGCTCGATGGGCGTTTCGAGCCGCTTGTAAAAAGCCCCGAAAGAATACATATCGCCAAATCCGTAAAAAAGCTCATAGCGCAGGTCGAAGTTGTAATTGTATCCGTTCTTTATCTCTTCATATCCGCGGATGGTAGCGGCGCCATAGGATTCCTTGTATTCAAAAGGCGCCATCTCGAGGAACGAAGGCCGGGTAACGGTGCGCGAGAGGCCCATCCGCAGGTTGCCGTCCCGGGCTACGGCATATTTAAGATTCAGCGCGGGGAAGAGGTCGTCCGTTATCAGCTCCGCACGTTTCTCTTTGGCGGCGTCTGTCCAGAACCTTGTCCACTGGTTGAAATGCTCGTAGCGCACGCCCAGCGACACAAGCAGCTCCTGCGCCGGGTAATATTCCATATCGGCAAAAGCGGCATAGACGTCTTGCCCGGCATAGTATTTGTTTCGCGGCAACGAGTTTTTGCTCACGGTCACCGTCCCGTCGGCCACGCTGGCATACGAAAGGAAAGCTTCGGTATCGTATATATCCTCTACCTGCGGCGAAATGTTTTTCAGGTTATAATAGAAGCTGGCCGAATAGAAGTCGCGCGATTTCTTCCGTACGGCTCCGCCTGCGCGGATAAAGCCCGATTCCTGTTCGCCGTTCCCCAGCAGGAGTTTAATCTTCACATCCCCGTTCCACTCTTCCTCGGATAACTGGCCGAAGTAACGCATCGTTTCCTGCCGGTTGAGTTTGAAAAGCGAAAGATAGCCGCCCTCGTTCCTGACAAACATTACCTGCCGGCGATCCGGCTCCCGGCCTGCCGTTTGTCCGTAAGACGCCTGCCAGCCGGCAAACAGTTTATCCCTGAGCAGCTCATGCTTCCCCGTCAGTTGGTTGTTGAACAGTTGCCATACGTGATACACGCTGTTGCTTCCCGTAAGGGCCATGCCTTCCGCATCCGTCCCTTCGCGGCGCATATAGCTGTCTTCCGTATTATTGATAAACATTATATTATACGATATACGGTCTGTTCTCCGGAGCGTATACCCGGCCTGCCCCAGCAAGACGGTCGTGGTCTCGTACGTATATTTGTCGTAATCATACCGGTCGCGGATAATCCCCTGTGCGTTCACGGTAGAGACATAAGCGTCTTTGTAGCATGTATAATCGTTGTTGAATCCCGCAGCCAGCAGCACGTTCAGCTTCCGGCCCCCTATATCCCATGTCTTCCCCATGCCGAAGTCCAGCCCGATGGCCGGAAGCGCCGTATGTTTGCCGACGGAAAAGCCCGTCCTGAAAGGATTATTGGCCCGCTGCCAGTCTTCAAAATCATCGGCGCTCATCTTCTTTATGCTTTCCTTCAATTCAAGCCCGCCGGCTATGCCCAGGAAAGGAATCCCCGCCCCGGCCTTGTCGGAAGAATAGAACCCGGAAAACAGCGTATTCGCCTTTCCTCCCGCCGACAGCCCGAACGTAACGTAATCTTTCCCTATATTCTCTTTGGTATCGATATTGATATGCGCCCCGGAATAGTCGCCCGGCACAGACGCCTGATACACTTTGCCTACAGATATATTCTTCACAACCGACGTGGGAAACAGCGTGAGCGGAATCAGTTTGTTGTCCGGATTGGGCGATGCAATAGGAAAACCGTTGAGGGAGGTCATGCTGTACCGGTCGCCCAGGCCCCGTACATATACCTTGCTGTTTCCCTCCATCGATATGCCGGTTATTTTCCTGACGCCGTCGGCTACGGTAGAAAGCCCCTTGACGGCCATTTCCTTTGCGCCCAGGTTTTCTACGGCTACGGTGGCCTGCCTGCGTTCCGTCATCAGCGCCTTTTCGGCTTCCATATCCATCCGGGCTACCACCATTACTTCCTGAAGGTTTTGCGCCGTCTCTTTCAGGTCTATGTTAAGGTTGGTAACTCCTCCCTCTGTAATCTCAACCTTTGTTATTTCAATCGTCGCATACGAAACATACGACGCGCTCACCGTATAAGTTCCCGCCGGCAGCGAAAGGCTGTAGTTCCCGTCCGGATCGCTGCCGGCGCCGGTCCCCGGCAATTCTTTTATCATAACGGCTACGCCGGCAAGGGTTTCCTGCGTACGGGCGTCGGTTATTTTTCCTTTCAAAAGCCCGTTTTGGGCAAAAAGAGCAGGCAGGTTTGGCAAAAGAAGAAAGAATATCAGAAGCGTTGTTTTTTTCTTTTTCATGTATATACTTATTGATATGCGAAAGTACAGACAGGAAATTACGGAATGTAAACTGTTTTGCTAAGATTTGGTTAATATTGCGTCTGAAATACATTTTGTATTGTAAAAAACAAAATCTTCAAACAAAAAGATACTTTTATTTGCATTGTATTATCAAAAAGATTTATATTTGCAGAAAAATAAAACATAATAACGTTTCACATGTGCGGATTCATAGGAATATTTGAACTAACGCAGGATTTACAAACCATGCGTTCACAATCGCTGAGAATGGCAAAGAAGATACGTCACCGCGGGCCGGACTGGTCGGGCATATTCTGCGACGACAAAGCCATCCTGGTGCACGAGCGGCTATCCATCGTGGGTATCGACTCCGGTAAGCAACCCTTATTCAGTAAAGACCGGAACCTGGCGCTGGCCGTCAATGCCGAAATCTACAACCACCAGTCCATACGGAAGCGGTTCAGCGATACCTACGAGTTTCAATCCAATTCAGACTGTGAAGTAATACTGCCTTTGTATAAAGAAAAAGGCGCCGCCATGTTCGAAGACTTAAACGGGATATTCGCCTTTGCCCTGTACGACAAGGAAAACGACGTCTACCTGATAGGGCGCGACCATATAGGCGTTATCCCTCTCTATATGGGTTACGATAAGCACGGACAGTTTTATGTAGCCAGCGAAATGAAAGCCCTCGAAGGAATTTGCCCGAACATAAAGGAATTTCCCGCCGGCCATTACTATTCAAGCAAAGACGGAGAACTGCGGCAATGGTACAGGCGCGACTGGATGGAATACCGGCAGGTAGAAAGCAACGTAACGGATACCGCCCTGCTAAGGCAAGGCCTCGAAGACGCCGTCAGGCGGCAGTTAATGTCAGACGTCCCCTACGGCGTCCTGTTGTCGGGCGGGCTGGATTCTTCCGTCATATCGGCTATCGCCAAGAAATACGTCGCCCGCCGGATAGAAGACAACAACCGCTCGGAAGCCTGGTGGCCGCAGTTGCACTCGTTCGCCGTAGGCCTTAAAGACGCCCCCGACCTGCTTGCCGCCCGCAGGGTAGCCGAATACATAGGAACCATCCACCACGAAATCCATTTCACGATAGAAGAAGCGCTCGACGTGCTGAGCGACGTTATTTACCACATAGAAACATACGACGTGACCACCATTAGAGCTTCCACTCCCATGTACCTCCTGGCAAGATACATAAAGTCGATGGGCGTAAAAATGGTACTTTCCGGCGAAGGCTCCGACGAAATATTCGGCGGATACCTGTACTTCCATAAAGCGCCCGACGCCCAGGCCTTGCACGAAGAAACCGTGCGCAAACTCGGCAAACTCCATTTGTACGACTGCCTCCGGGCCAATAAATCCCTGGCGGCCTGGGGCGTGGAAGGGCGCGTACCTTTCCTCGACAAGGAATTTCTGGATATAGCCATGCGCATCAACCCGGAAGATAAAATGTGCGGCAACGGGAAAATCGAAAAATACATATTACGCAAAACGTTCGAAGATTATCTTCCCCAGGACGTGGCCTGGCGGCAGAAAGAGCAGTTCTCGGACGGCGTAGGCTACAGTTGGATAGACACCCTGCGCAAGACGGCCGAACGGAAAGTGTCCGACAAGCAAATGTCGAGGGCGTCCGAACGTTTCCCCATCAATCCCCCGATGTCGAAAGAAGAGTATTGGTATCGCACCATGTTTGAAGAGCATTTCGCGTCAGCTTCGGCGGCAAGCACCGTGCCCTCAGAGCCTTCGGTAGCCTGCAGCAGCGCTACCGCCCTGGAGTGGGACGCTTCCTTCAAAAACAGGATAGACCCCTCGGGGCGCGCCGTAAAAGCCGTTCACGAGAAAGCGTACGATCAATAGCCCTTCTTCCGGCAATTCATCAGACTGTATTCATATTATTTATTTAATCTACAAATTATTTAATCTGCAAAAATTATTACTTATGTCCAAGTTACGTCAACAAGCCGTTTCGGCGGCATCGAACCGCAAACCGATAGAGGTTGAAAAGCCCCGGGTAAAAACGTCTGAATATTACGGCGAAAAAGTATTCAACCGGAAAGCCATGACGAAGTACCTCTCGAAAGAAACCTACCGTATCATCAGCAAAGTGATAGACAAAGGAGAAACGATAGACCGGGGAATAGCCGAACACGTGGCGGCAGGCATGCGTATGTGGGCTTTGGAAAACGGAGCCACGCATTACACACACTGGTTTCATCCGCTGACAGACGGAACAGCCGAAAAGCACGACGCCTTTGTTGAACACGACGGGCAGGGGGGATTGATCGAAGAGTTCAGCGGCAAACTGCTGGCCCAGCAAGAACCCGATGCGTCGAGCTTCCCCTCCGGAGGATTGCGCAACACATTCGAGGCAAGAGGATACTCGGCATGGGACCCTACTTCGCCGGCCTTTATCGTAGAGGATACTCTTTGCATCCCTACCATATTTATCTCTTATACCGGAGAAGCGCTCGATTATAAAACGCCCCTGCTGAGAGCCATTACTAAAATAAACAAGGCCGCGGTAGACGTATGCCATTATTTCGACGAAGACGTAACCAGCGTACATGCCAACCTGGGCTGGGAACAGGAATACTTCCTGGTAGACGAAGACCTCTACGCCGCACGCCCCGACTTAATGCTGACGGGACGCACGCTGATGAGCCACGAAAGCGCCAAAAACCAGCAGCTCGAAGACCATTATTTCGGCGCCATCCCCTTAAGGGTGCAGCAGTTTATGAAAGAACTGGAATACGAATCTTACGCCCTGGGCATTCCCGTAAAAACCCGGCACAACGAAGTGGCGCCCAACCAGTTCGAACTGGCTCCCATTTACGAAGAGTGCAACCTGGCCGTAGACCATAACCTGCTCGTGATGTCGCTGATGGACAAGATCGCCCGCAAACACTCCTTCAGGGTGTTGCTGCACGAGAAGCCGTTCAAAGGGATCAACGGTTCGGGCAAGCACAACAACTGGTCGCTGGGTACGGATACAGGCGTCAACCTGCTGTCGCCCGGAAAGAATACAAAGGAAAACCTGCTCTTTATCACATTTATTGTCAATATCCTCGCGGCCGTATACAAGAACAACGGACTGCTGAAAGCCTCTATCTCGTCGCCCACCAACGCGCACCGTCTGGGAGCTAACGAAGCGCCGCCGGCTATTATCTCCGTATTCCTGGGAGCGGAAGTAAGCGAAATCCTCCATAAGTTTGAAAACAGCTCGATTCAAGATGCCATCGTGGCCGACAAGAAGAAAGGGATAAGCCTGGGGGTAGGGCAGATACCGGAAATCATCCTCGACAATACCGACCGCAACCGCACCTCGCCTTTTGCCTTTACCGGAAACCGCTTCGAGTTCCGCGCCGTAGGCTCGTCCGCCAATTGCGCCTCGGCCATGACCGCTCTGAACGCAGCCGTGGCAGAACAGCTCATCCTGTTCAAAAAAGAGGTGGAAGAACGCATCGCCGCCGGGAAATCGAAAGAAGAAGCCCTGTACGAGGTACTTAAAAAGTATATAAAAGAATCGCGCCCCATCTGCTTCAACGGCAATAATTATTCGGACGAATGGAAAGAAGAAGCCCGGGAAAGAGGCCTGGACTGCGAAACAAGCGTACCGGTTATCTACGACGCCTACACCTCCGGACAGAGTATAAAGACCTTCGCCGGCGTGATGTCTGAAGTAGAACTGCATGCCCGTAATGAAGTGAAATGGGAAACGTATACCAAAAAGATACAGATAGAATCGCGGGTGCTGGGCGACCTGGCCCTGAATCACATCATCCCGGTATCCATCAGCTATCAATCGGTACTGCTGAACAATATCGCCAGTCTGAAGACCATTTTCTCCGACGAAAGCCGCTTTGCTACCATGGCCGGAGAGCAAATCCGCCTGGTAGAGAAAATATCGGCTCACGTAAACGCGATAAATGCTAAAGTACACGAAATGACAGACGCCAGGAAGGAAGCCAATACAATCGAAGGCGAACAGGAAAAAGCCATCGCCTATCACGATAAAATTACGCCCTACCTGGACGATATCCGCCACCACATCGACAAGCTCGAACTTATCGTAGACGACAACATGTGGCCGCTGCCCAAATACAGGGAACTGCTCTTTATCAGATAACAGACTGCTGCTTTAAGCAAAAACATATTCGCTTTGTATGCTGTAAGCCGGTTCCGGGAGTCCGCTCCCGCCCGGTTTACCTGCTCGCTGTTTTTTTATTATTCACTAAAAGGTATTTTTTATGGAAGCAAAAAAGGTTGTTTTGAGTGTATTCATTGTGGCATTATCGTCCATTGGCGGTATGTATGCGCAGGAATCGGAGAACGTAGAGGTCGGTCTCTCGGGAGACGTGGTCAGCAGTTATGTATGGAGAGGCTTTAAGCAGGCCGGGGCAAGCGTTCAACCCTCGCTGTCGGTAGGGTATAAGGGACTGTCGATTTCGGCATGGGCGTCAACCGATATTGGCGGAAACGGCAGTAAGGAAGTAGATTTCACCCTCGGATATGCCGTCGGCGGATTAGGCCTTGCCCTTACCGATTACTGGTGGGATGGCGAGGGCGCCAACCGGTATCTCAGCCGTCCCGAAGGAAGCGCGGGGCATATGCTCGAAGCGGGCCTGTCGTATGCCCTGCCGGGTTCTTTCCCGCTGTCGCTGTCGTGGAATACGTTCCTGTTGGGAGAAGGCAATAAGAAGGCCGATGGCGGCAATTCCTTTTCCACCTATGTGGAGCTGGGGTATCCTTTCAAGATAAAGGAGGTGGATTTTACGCTTTCGGCAGGCTTTCTGCCCTGGGAAAGCGCAGTGTACGGTCCCGAAATGGATGGGTTTAAATGTACGTCCGTGCAGCTCGGCGCATCCAAAGAGATAAAAATAAATGAACGCTTCAGCCTGCCGGTATCTGCATCCGTCATAGCCAATCCGGCGGTTGAAGACGTTCATTTTGTATTTGGAATTACTATTAAATAAACGAAAAAAAATGGGAGTATGAAAAAGATTGAAGCAATTGTACGAAAATCGAAGTTCCAGGATGTCCGCGAGGCATTACACGAAGCCGACATCGACTTCTTATCCTGGTGGGATGTGAAAGGACAGGGCGACGCCAAGCAAGGCCTCGTGTTCAGAGGAATTGCATACGATATTAATGCGATAGACCGGACGTTCATCAGTTTTGTTGTCCGCAATCAGAATCTGGAGAAGTCAATCAATGCGATACTGAAAGCGGCCTATACCGGCGAGAGCGGCGACGGACGCATCTTTGTGTACGACGTAGACCAGGCCATCAGGATACGCACGGGCGACAGCGGCGAAGAATCATTGTACAACAAGAAAAAATAATAAAAAGATAAGAAAATGATACACGAAATAAATGTAGGTAACACGGCTTGGATACTGGTCGCTACCATATTGGTTATGCTTATGACGATTCCCGGGTTGGCTTTTTTCTACGGGGGACTGGTAAGGCGGAAAAACGTATTGAGTATTATGATGCAGTGCGTCGTGCTGACGGCGCTCATCAGCGTTCTGTGGATTGCATTCGGGTATAGCTGGGTGTTCGGCAGCGCTTTTATGGAAAGCGGAAATCCGCTGGGGTTTTTCATCGGAGGCTTCGATAAAGTGTTCCTGAAAGGGATCGGTATCAATACGCTTCTCGAGGGAGTGTTTATCCCCGAAATACTGTTCGCCATGTTCCAGTGCAAGTTTGCCATTATCACCCCTGCGCTTATTATCGGGGCTTTTGCCGAAAGGATAAAGTTTTCAGGATTTCTGCTGTTCAGCGCTCTGTGGGCGATTGTTGTCTATAGCCCGATGGCCCACTGGGTATGGGGCGGCGGATGGATGCAGGAAATGGGCGCTATCGATTTTGCCGGAGGAACGGTGGTTCATATTAATGCCGGAGTCTCTGCGTTGGTTATGGCTATCATGCTGGGACGCCGTAAGGGTTATCGCACAATAGGCCATCCGATTCCTCCGCATAATATTCCCTTTGTGGTACTGGGCACGGCTCTGCTGTGGCTGGGATGGTTCGGATTCAATGCCGGCTCCGGCCTGGCGGCAGACGGGATTGCCGCAAACGCTTTGCTGGTAACGCACCTGGCAACAGCCGTTGCCGCGCTGGTATGGATGACGCTTGAATGGGTTACGAACAAGAAACCCTCCGTGGTAGGCATCTGTACCGGAAGCATAGCCGGCCTGGTAGCCATAACGCCCGCCGCCGGAACGGTAGACGTACTTGGCGCCTTTGTTATCGGTATCGTGTCGGGGGTAGTATGCTTCATGGCGGTTGCCTGGGTAAAGCCCAAATTAAAATACGACGATTCGCTGGACGCATTCGGCGTACACGGCGTAGGCGGATTCGTAGGGACCATCCTTACCGGTATCTTCGCCACCCAGCTCATCTCCGGCGAAGGCGGCGTGCAGGGCGCCCTGTATGGAGATTTCCATCAGTTATGGGTTCAGATCGTCTGCAATGTGGGCGCCATTGCCTACAGCGCCGTGATGACATTCATCCTGTTCAAGATCGTAGACAAAGTAGTAGGTTTGCGTGTAGATAAAAGGGATGAATCCATCGGCCTTGACATCACCCAGCACGGCGAACTTGGTTACAATGACGAAGAATAGCCGTCCGCTCTCTGCCTGATCCGGGCAGAGGACAGAATAACGCTTTTGCTTCTTGTCTGATCAGGCAGGGAGCAAAAGTCGTTGATATACGTACCCTTGCGCAGCGCGACATGCAACTTGTCCCCTTTTTCTGCCTGCATTTTTATTCAGGGCAACCGCACCAAATTTTCAAGCGTGTTGAATTCCCCTGTTAAACGATACTTTTCGCCTCTCCTTTCAGCTTTCAGATTTGTTGCAACCGATTGGTTTACAGAATGAAATTCTGAAAGGAGACGCAAGAAGACCTTTCAGTTTCCTTACAGCCGGA
>JAITRG010000125.1 GCA_031288515.1 Tannerellaceae bacterium | reverse complement strand
TGAAGAAGGCGTCATAAAATCGGCGATTGAAGTTCCCGAAGATATTCTGAAAATAAGCAAAACAGCGCAACCGACGAGTTCGGAGCTTCAACGTTATAAATTGTGGCTGGAACAGAAATATCGTTCACCCTACACCGGACAATTTATTCCGCTTGGTAAATTGTTTACTCCCGAATATGAGATAGAACACATTATCCCGCAAAGCCGCTATTTTGACGACAGTTTCAGTAATAAAGTGATCTGCGAAGCTGCCGTGAATCGTTTGAAAGATAATCAGCTCGGATTAGAGTTTATAAAAGAACATCATGGCGAAAAAGTAGAATTAGGATTAGGCCAGGTCGTCGAAATTTTCTCAGAAAAAGATTATCAGTCTTTTGTGAAAGAATATTATGCAAATAACCGTTCAAAACGCGCCAAACTTCTATTAGAAGATACCCCCGAATCATTCAACGAACGGCAAATGAATGATACGCGATATATCAGTAAGACCGTGAAAGGGCTATTGTCAAATATAGTTCGTGAAGAAGGCGAACAAGAAGCCACCTCAAAAAATGTCGTAGTTTGTAACGGCTTCGTAACTACTACATTAAAACATGACTGGGGCTTGGACGCTGTTTGGAACGACTTGATCTTCTCACGTTTCGAACGAATAAATCTGTTGACTGATAGCACAGTATTTACTGCCTGGAGCGAGCAATACCAGAAATTTCTTCCAACCGTTCCTTTGGCGTTATCGAAAGGATTCCAAAAGAAACGTATCGACCATCGCCATCATGTAATGGACGCTTTGGTTATTGCTTGCGCTACAAGAGACCATGTAAATCTCCTGAATAATGAATCGGCTCAATCCGGTTTGAAAAGATACGATTTACAACGAAAATTGAGGATATTTGAACAAACTTCGTATTTCGATGTAAAAGCTAATAAACAAGTGGAACGGGAAATTCCCAAAGAATTTATAAAACCGTGGGATAGCTTCACCACTGATGTCCGGAATGAATTGGAAAAAATTGTGGTTAGTTTCAAACAGAACTTACGGGTAATAAATAAAACTACCAATAAGTATTTGGCTTACGAAAACGGGAAAAAGGTATTGAAACCACAAATAAAAGGCGACAGTTGGGCGATCCGGAAGCCACTACACAAGGATACGGTATTTGCCAAAGTTTCATTACAGAAAATAAAGACGGTGAAGTTGAGCGAAGCATTGAAAAATCCGGAAAATATTGTAGACAACAGATTTAGGAACGAGATCCGCAGAATCAGCGCAACATACGGAAAATTTGACCCGGAAAAGATCAATAAATACTTTAAAGACAGGAAATATCTTTATGGGAATACGGATATTTCGAAAGTGGATATTTATTATTTTGAGACGGAGAATGCTGCTGTGCGAAAATCGTTGAATACCTCATTCACGGAGAAGACTATCAAAGAATCTGTAACAGATAGCGGAATACAAAAAATTCTCCTTAATCATTTAGCAATGAAAAATAATAAACCGGAACTGGCCTTCTCGCCGGAAGGTATTGAGGAAATGAACCGGAATATTACAGCATTAAATAACGGCACACCTCGCCAGCCAATTTATAAGGTGCGCATCTATGAGCCGATCGGAAATAAATTCCAAGTGGGATATACAGGGAATAAAAAAGCAAAATATGTTGAGGCGGCAAAAGGAACCAACCTGTTTTTTGCCATTTATACAGATGATGAAGGCAACCGCTCGTATGAAACCATTGCATTAAATATTGTAGCCGAACGCCTGAAGCAAGGTCTAAAAGCTGTTCCTGAAAGAAATAAAAAAGGGCATGAATTGCTGTTTCATTTGTCGCCAAACGACCTGGTATATGTCCCAACGGAAGAAGAGTTAGCGAGTGGGACGAAATGCCGTATCGAAGATGGTAAGGCGAACAGAATATATAAGATGGTAAGTTGTTCGGGATACCAATGCTTCTTTGTTCCTAATAATATAGCTTTCCCAATTGCGCAAACTGCAGAATTAGGAGCAAACAATAAATCGGAAAAATCCTGGGATGGAATAATGATAAAACAAATATGTATAAAAATGGTTGTTAATCGGTTAGGAAAAATAACAACATGATTTGCGATATTTGTAAGGTGTAAAAATTTCATAAAAACTTACTTGTATTGAAAATTACAATACGGATTATTCCTTAGATGAAAACCGCTTTAAAGCGGGGCAAACAGTCTCGCTTTTGTAAAAAAATATAACACTAACAAAAGGGATATACCATGATCAAAAAAACGCTTTATTTCGGCAATCCGGCATATCTGAGTATGCGAAACAGCCAATTGGTAGTGAAACTGCCCGAGGTTGAGAAAAACGATACCTTACCTGAAAAATTCAAAAAGGATAGCGAGGCGACTTTTCCCATCGAAGATTTGGGAGTCATTGTCCTTGATCATAAGCAAATTACCCTGACACAGGGACTGATAGAGGCTCTATTGGGAAATAATACCGCTCTTATCACCTGCAATAGTAACCGTATGCCGGTTGGCTTGATGCTTCCTCTATGTGGAAATAAAACGCAGACGGAAAAATTCAATGCGCAGATTCAAGCGACCGATCCTTTGAAAAAGAATCTTTGGCAACAAACCATTAAAGCTAAAATAAAGAATCAAACCGATGTTTTGCAAAAATTCCGTTCGTGCAATATTCGTAATATGGAATACTGGGCAAGTGACGTGAAAAGCGGCGATCCTGATAATTATGAAGCCCGTGCCGCCGCTTATTACTGGAAAGAAGTTTTTCCGCAACTCGAGAATTTTGTAAGAGGCAGAGAAGAGCTTCCGCCGAATAATTTATTGAACTATGGATATGCTATTCTTAGAGCCATTGTGGCACGTTCGCTCGTTTCAAGCGGTTTGTTGCCTACTTTAGGCATACACCATCATAATCGTTACAACCCTTATTGCCTGGCTGACGATATTATGGAACCTTACCGCCCTTTCGTTGACGCTATTGTACTTTCTATTGTAGATAAAGAGGAAAACTTCGAAGAGCTATCGCAGTCCATAAAAACACAGTTATTGCAAATACCAACTACTGATGTGATACTTAATGGCAGGAAAAGCCCCTTGATGGTTGCAGTCAGTCAGACTACATCTTCATTGGCGCAATGTTTCGAAAGTAAATTGCGAAAAATAAAATATCCTGAATTTGTAATGTGACATTATGTTATGCAACAGGACAGGTTAAATCAATATCGAATTATGTGGGTTTTAGTATTGTTCGATCTTCCTACAGAAACAAAAAAAGACCGGAAGGTATACGCTGATTTTCGCAAAAATCTACAAAAGGATGGATTTACGATGTTTCAGTTCTCAATTTACCTCCGCCATTGCATGAGTATGGAAAATGCAAATATCCATATCAAGCGGGTCAAAAAGTTTCTACCTGAAAAGGGTCATATAGGAATACTGTGTATAACAGACAAACAATTCGGAATGATGGAATTATTTTATGGAAAAAGCGAAGAAGCCAAGAAAACGGAAGGACAACAATTAGAACTCTTTTAACCCAGATTTCCGGCTTTTGTCGCGAGCTATTGGCTAATCAGTCGTTTGCGGATTTTGGCGATTACGTTTGGGTATTACAAATTTTGGCGGCGATGTAAAAAGCGCGCCGGTTTAATTTGCTGACATATAAGTAGGGTCTGCTGAAAACAGGTTGGCTTTAACATCTGTATCCAACCCATTAGCGCCAAAAATTGTATCATTGAATATGCAATCGAGATTAAATAGATTCTGATATAGGGTAGTCAATAAAAAAATCGTATCTTGGCCCCGTATTATTTCTTTTGTTTTTTTTATATTTAATTACTTATGAAATACTCAATATCAATATATCTGTTATTAACTATAACCTTTGTATTTTCGGGTAAGGCTCAGGTAAGCCACGGCGGCGCTCCTCTTCCTTTTATACAGACCAGAAGCTCTTCCGCTGATTTTTATGTAACCATGCCCTCTTTTGATGTGGAAGAGGAGCTTCGTATTGCTTCGGCGGAAGACAACGAATTAAGGGGAAGCTACCGGTTTGCTTATAAGTTTATGACGGAGTATAACCGGAGTAATTCCGGCGAGTCTTTTTCTTTGCCCGACGGGATGAAAATCTGGAGACTGGGTATTTACTCAAAGGGCGCTCTTTCTATTAATGTACTCTTTACGGCGTATGAACTGCCCGAGGGCGCTCAGGTGTTTCTCTACAACGCGGAGCAAACGCATATCCTGGGTTCTTTCACCCACCTGAATAATTCCGGTTTGGGTATTTTACCCACAGCTCCGGTACGGGGCGACAAACTGATTATAGAATATCACGAACCGGCCAACGCCGCTTTTCCGGGCAGGTTAACCGTCGGCGAAGTAAATCATGCTTTCCGGGATTTACGCGGATACGAACCGGGAGGCGACAAAAGCGAGTTTTATTGCATGCCCTCTCCCATTTGTTTCCAGGACGATCCGGAATATGATAAAATAGCGCGAAGCGTAACGTTAATAACCATTGACGGGATAACCTCCTGTACAGGCGTATTACTAAATAATACGTTGAATGACGGCAAGCCTTACCTGCTCACCGCATCGCATTGCCTGAACAATGATTTTTCCGTTAAGAATCCCGACTATGAATCGGTAGCCGGAAGGATCATTTGTTTTTTCAATTACCAAAGCCCGGTTTGCGAAAACGTTATGCGCGGGACAGAAGAAATGTCGGTGGCCTCTGCCTGTTATAAAGCGGTAAATGAAAAGAATGATATGGCGCTGCTGGAATTATTGGAAACGCCCCCCGTTTATTACCAGCCGTATTATGCAGGCTGGAGTATAGAAGAAAACAGCAACGATACGCCATACGCCGGCATCCACCATCCCTACGCATCTGTGAAACGGATCAATATTTCGGAGGATAAAATAGCGTTGAAAACGTTCAGTATCCCTCAAGCCGACTTTTACAAAAATGCTCACTGGAATGTGAGTAAATGGACAACCGGAAGTACGGCGGCCGGTTCGTCGGGTTCGCCTTTGTTCGACGCCGGTAATCGTGTAATAGGCGCCTTGTCGGGAGGCATGTCTACCTGTAATCGCCCGATAGATGATTTTTATTTTGCCTTGTCTAAAGCCTGGGAGCCTTCTTCAAATAGCAATGAACAGTTAAAATATTGGTTAGACCCGTCAAATAGCAATAAGAAAACGGTAAACGGGTTAGACCCCTGGCAGGACGCTCCGGCCTACCGCCTTAGTAACCTGTATGATACAAAGCAGCAGGATAGTATTGAAGTAACCGAACTTCCCTTTCCTGCCGAAGGAAACCTTTTCGGCAGTAATACGCTGGGCACACAAGAATATGCGGAAGCGTATACTGTGAATGAGGAAGCCAAACTGTATGGCGCTTATTTTGTAACTCCTTCCGTAACAGACGCCATTGGCGGCTTAGACGTGGAAGTAACGGTTTATAGCGGAAAGGATAAACCTGATGTATTGCTTTATTCGGGCGCTTTCAGGCCTGCCTATACAGAGATGTCTGTCATTGACAGTTCTTTTATAGAAACGGAAAAGTGGTTGAACAGGCCGCAGGAGTCGTTTATCCGCTTCGACAAAGAAATAACGGTTTCCGGCGCTTTTTATATAGGATATAAAATAAAATCTCCCGGCGATTCTTCTTTTGTCGTTTACAACTTACCGAAAGGAAAGACAAGCCGCAATACAGCCTGGTATGTCGACAAAGGCCAATGGACGAAAGCTTCCGCCCACTCTCTTTTATCACTCAGTACATCCTTATTTATTGATCCTGTGATACAATACACAAGCAATTTATCTGCCAATATGCCACAGGAAGGGCCGCCTATCTTTGTTTTTGCCGATACAAACAGTAAACGCATCCATGTGCTGCTCCCCGATAATAAAAAAGGGGCTGTATTTGCTTTATATTCAATGAACGGGCAACTCATGTATAAGACAATACTCGCCCGGACGCAGACCGCCATCCCTGTGAAAAATTTAGAGCCGGGTATTTATATAATAAATCTCAAAGGTGATAACATTTTTTATAGTCAAAAGGTGTTATTTTAATCATTCTTATTTCAAAGCGTTCCTATTCTTATATCATAATGATTGAAAAACGTGAAAAAATAAAGATACAATCATTAATAAGTATTAATTGTGAAGAATTTCTCGCTTCTTTTTTATACATAACAAATAAAATGGTTTAGATTTGCATAATTGATGATGAGAACTCGATTTCAAGGGAATCACACACATAAATATAGTAACATTTTAAACGTATATCGAATTATGAACAAAAAGTTTTTATTGCCTTTCTGTGTACTGGCAGCAATTGTATTTCTTTCTTCTTGTTCTGGGAAGCTTACGCCTTTGGCTGAACAGTACATCAAAGCCGAGCCTCAACCATTGGAAGCTATCGGCGGAAAAGTTCCGGTGACCATTAATGCTACATTCCCGGCAAAATGGTTTAACAAAAATGCTGTGGTGACCGTAACTCCCGTACTTCGCTACCAGGGGGGTGAAGCCTGGGGGACGTCTTACACTTATCAAGGAGAAAAAGTAAAAGGAAATAACCAGACTATTTCCCAAAGCGCCGGCGGCAACGTTACGATGAAGGCGTCTTTTACTTACAAGCCGGAAATGAAAAAATCCGAACTGTTCCTTACGTTTGATGCAAAAATCAAGAGTAAAACAGTTGCATTGCCTGATGTGAAAATCGGAGAAGGCGTTATTGCTACCAGCGAGTTGGCGGATGCGGCTACCGCAAGCGCCGCCGTGGCTCCCGACAAGTTCCAGCGTATCATTAAAGAGGCTTATGATGCAAATATCATGTTCCTTATCCAACAAGCCGAACTCCGGTCGAAAGAACTGAACAAACAAGACATCGCAGACTGGAAAAATCTTGTCCGGAATGCCGACGAAGCGCCGAATCAAAATGTAGCGATCGAAATTTCCGCTTACGCTTCTCCCGACGGCGGTTTGAAACTGAACACAGGCTTGGCAGAAAAGCGTGAAGCCAATACCGCAAAATACCTGAACCAGGAATTGAAAAAAGCGAAAATAGACGTGCCTGTTGACGCCCGTTATACAGCTCAGGACTGGGACGGATTCCAGGAACTGGTATCTAAATCAAGTATTCAGGATAAAGACCTTGTATTACGCGTCCTTTCCATGTATAAAGACCCGGAACAACGCGAAAAGGAAATCAAAAATATTTCTTCCGTATTCAGCGTACTGGCAGACGAAATTCTTCCTCAATTACGCCGTTCACGTTTAATTGCCAATGTTGAAATTATTGGTAAGTCTGACGACGAAATCAGCGCTTTGGCAAAAAGCGATCCCCGCGCATTGAGCGTAGAAGAAATCCTTTACGCCGCTACGCTGACAAACAGCGCCGCGGAAAAAGAAGCTATCTATACAAAAGCAAGCCAACAATATGCTAACGACTACCGTACCTGGAATAATATCGGTATCATGCGTTTCAAAGCAGGCGACCTGGCTAAAGCTGAAGAAATGTTCAACAAAGCTAATTCCGTAAAAGCGAATAGCGAGTCTAACATGAACTTAGGTTTGATAGCCCTTACAAAAGGCGACAACGCAAAAGCTCAACAATTATTCGGCAATGCTGCAAACGTACCTGAATTAAGCGAAGCGTTAGGCGTTCTTTACCTGCAACAGGGCGATTATGCAAAAGCTGCCGGCTCATTCGGTTCTATCAAGAGTAACAATGCTGCTTTAGCTCAAATTATGACAAAAGATTACAGCAAAGCCTTGCAAACGCTGAATGCGGTAGCTAATCCTGACGCAACGACCGATTACCTGAAAGCGATTGTTGCCGCCCGCACAAACGATGCCGCCGGCGTTGTAAACAACCTGAAAGCGTCTATCGGTAAAGACAGGGCTATGGTAAAAGAAGCTGCCGCCGACCTTGAGTTTGCTAAATATGCAACCAATGCGGATTTCTCAGCTTTACTTAGATAATCAATCTGTTTTATAATTTTTTTTGAGGCTGTTTCTTTCGGGAGGCAGCCTTTTTTTATTCTCAATTAGTTGGAAAATCCGATAATAATCAGTATTATTGACGCTGTTAATAACGAAATGAATCCTTATGAAACGGATATTGTTTTTTTTTCTGATTTGTTCTTGCGGCATAGGAAACATGCAAGCCCAGGAAGAGCGAAAGGAAGGATTATTGTTTGAAAAATATCAGGATGGCATGATCTATTATAAAGACGGGCGGCAATTTTCGGCGTTACTCAACTACGATGTTTACGAACGCCGTTTCCTGTTTGTAGATATAAATGACGGCAACAATATAAAAGAATTTGCCGAGCCGCAGATGGTTTCCCTTATCAAAGTAGGAGAAAGGACATTCATACACAAGCCGAAGGATATAAAAGAAGTACTGCAAATGCAACCTTCCTTATTCGTCGAATACAAGGCCACGCTGAAAGATAAAGGTAAAAATGCAGGCTACGGAGGACGTTCAACTACCGCAGCCATAAGTAACTATTCCGGTATCCAGTCGGATGGGACCTATCACAGATTTGATCTTGAAGACGCCTATGTTGTATCGGAAAACCTCAAAAAGACATATTATATTGAAGTGGGTAAAAAGAAAAAACGATTCTCCACCCGGAACGATTTCCTCAAAATCTACCCCAAACAACAAGACGCGCTCAAAAACTACATCAGGGACAACAACATCGATTTCGACGCCGTCGAACAGGTAATCCAGCTATACAATTACGCTGCAACGCTATGTTCGGATTGAGCCGATAGCGTCGATAAGCGCTTTTATATCGCGCACGTTTATATCGCCAATCGTCCCGATGCGGAATGTATCTGCCTGCGAAATCTTTCCCGGATAGATGATAAACCCTTTTTGTTTCAATTCGCTATAAAAGGATTCAAAACAAAACGGAGGATCGGGATACAGGAAAGAGGCGATAATGGGCGACCGGCGTCCGGCAGGCAATAAGGGTTTATACCCCAGATGCGTCATGCCTTCTGTTAATAAGCGGTGATTTGCTTCATAGCGGGTATGCCGCGCCATGATTCCTCCTTCTTCGTGCAGTTCTTTGAGGGCTTGCCGGAAAGCTCTTACGACGTGGGTTGGCGATGTGAAACGCCATTTGCCGCATTTTTTTTCCATTGTTTCCCACTGGGCGTATATATCCAAGGATAGAGACCGGGCATTTCCCCGGCATGTTTCCATGGCGTCTCTGCGGGCGATGACGTATCCGAATCCCGGCACGCCCTGGATACATTTGTTGGAGCTGCCAATGAGGAAATCGATGTTCAGTAGTCCGGCGTCGAAAGGGATTCCGCCGAAACTGCTTATGGCGTCTACGATGAGCGTTTTACCATGCTTGTTAATAACGCGGCATAATTCATCCAGAGGGTTTAGAATGCCGGTTGTCGTTTCGCAATGCACAAAGGATACGTGCGTAATCTCGTTGTGTCTGCTCAAAAAACGGTCTACCGTATCAGGACAAACGGGGCTTGTTTCGGGAAAGGAAATAATGTGATGGCATATCTTCCCGTAACGGGCGATTTCCGCCATCCGATTGCCATACGCGCCATTACTCAGGATCAGTAATTTGCCGGAATCCGGTACGGAACAGGTTAACGCGCCTTCTACGGAATAAGTGCCGCTTCCCTGCAAGAGGACGCTTGTATAGTCGCCCGGACAGTCCGTTGCCAGGCGAACCAGCTCGGAGCGGACGTTTTGAACGATTTCCAGGTTATAGTCGTCGTCCCAGGTACACCAGTCTTGCAACATGGTTTGTTTGACGGTTTCCGATGTAGTCAGCGGGCCTGGGGTAAACAGTATATAGGTCCTCATATTACATAGTTGAGTTTATGATGTGGATAAGAAGGGGTAATTCTTCAATAGAATCGAGAACGTGGTGTGCGCCGGCTTGCAACATGCGATCGCCTGCGGCGTTCATTCTTTTCGATAATTCGCCGGGCGGGAGTTTTTCTATTTCGCCGGCAGACAGCCCTAATTCGCTGCTTCCCATGATGACGCCAACGACATGTACTTTCGCATGAAGGCCTTCCCTGACGTCTTCGATCGTGTCGCCTACTTTCACAACGCAGTCGGGGTGTTGCACGTTCAGGTTTATCATGTTGCGGAAAATCATGAACGGCGCAGGCCGTCCGGCGGGGAGGCCGTCCGGCGTGACGCAACTGTCTACGGTATATCCTCTTTTGGCGGCTTCGGGTTGTACAATATCCATCATTGCACGGGTATAGCCGGTTGTAGAGCCGATTTTAATGCCTTGTTCGCGAAGTATGCCCATCGTTTCTACAACGCCCGGTATGGGATCCGCATAACAGGCGAGCGTAAGGAAGAGGTGGCGTTCGAATGATTTGTTTATTTCCGCCACATCATCCGCGTTCCACTCCCGGTGACAGGCGGCGGCAAACTGTGAGCGGATACGCTCCATTTCCAGCAGGGCGCGGATGTGTTCTACTTTTGCCTTACCCATCGGCAGGCGGATTTCTTCGTCCGTCGGGCGGACGCCTTTTTCTTCAAAAGCTTTCATGAAAGCTCCTACCGGGGCAAAACAACCGAAGTCTACGGCTGTTCCCGCCCAATCCATAATTATACATTCTACTTTTTTCATTCGTATGTGCCTGATTTATTTGAAGGCATAACGGACATGCCTTTTTTGTTGTAATATAGAAAAAACGATTCCGATAGACAGGATACAGATTATACCGACAGCTACGGAGAGGATGCCGTAATATTCAAGCCAGTTGGCGCGTACGCCCAAGAGTGATTTGCCGCAGAGGAAAAGGCACGAGGCCGAATACCCCAATACGTCGGATACATAGATGAAGAAACCGGCAGTCCCTTTTATTTTGAAATGGGCTATAAAACGGTCGAAGAACACGGCCTGGAAAGCCAGGTAAGCGGTATAAATCCCCAGGCTTTGAAGGAAGAGCCACAGGAGGGGAACCGAGCGCAGGCTGTTGAAGAACACGGAAGAAAGAAATACGACGACCGATCCGGCAAACATCAGCGCCAGCAGGATAACGAGCGCCCGGCGGTTGTTCCGTACTTTAATCATCGAACCAAGTATCGCCAGTAAAAGCAGGGTGACTATGGAGTCGATCCGGACAAAGAGAAACGGGCTGAGGCGAATGTCCGTATACCGGATGATGTCTACGAGGAAATCTTCTTTGATGTCCCGCAAAACAGTATACAGTATGTTCACAACAAACAGGGGGATAAGTAAAAGGGCGTACCTCTTCAACAAATGCCTGCGTTGGGCTTTGTGAAGCGGTTTCCGTTCGGACTTTTCACTTTTTTCTTCGGCTGTCGGTTCGGGCAACCGGTCCAGCAAGGCGGAAATACCGACGAGCAGCGGCGCCGCTATTCCCCCGATGAGGGCGGGCATCCAAAACGGGCTGACGTGCAGCGAAAGGACATACAGCCCGAATGACTTTGCCGCCCCGGAACTGATGACGATGCTTACGCCTAAAAACCCGGCAAGGAGGTCGGTCAGGCGGCGTCCCTCGATATAGCTGAACAGGAAGCCCCACATGCATCCCAGCGACAGGCCGTTGAAGAATAAACAAAAAAAGTTGGCGGGACAGGGTATCAGGCCGAACAAAACGAGCGACAGTTCCGCCCCTGCCGCCGACAGGATGATTGCAGGCAGGCGATGCGTACGTTTCAGTTCCGAAACGATTTTGACGCCGCAGCATTTCGACAGCAGATAGCCTATAATCTGGCATATACTGATGGCGGCCTTATAGTCGAGCCCCCAGAGATACAGCCCGTCGAAAGCAGACGCCGTGAAAGCCTTGCGTAATGCATAGACTGCAAAATAGGCAATCAACACGCCTCCCCCCGTTTGGACGACAAACGGGATATCCATATGATTCTTACGAATGGTCACCTGTAACGTTTTAATTCCGAAGCAAATGTATTGGGGCAATATTACAATAGACACAACAAAAAATTACATGTTGGTTACAAATCAGAGGCGCCGGGCGTTCCCTTATCCCGCTGCTGCCGGCTGTTCCCTTGTCTCGCTGCCGGGCGTTATCGTATACCCTCCCGGCTATCCCGGTAATCCGACGTGCGCGAGTAAGGAAAATTTATGTGAGCTGATGGAGTAAAATCGGTTAATGGATAGTTCTACTTTAACGCATTAATACTTTCCCATCAAAAGCGTAAAGCCCCCGTCCCCCCCTATTCAGGCTCATGTCATTAACCCGTTACACAGGCTTGTCTGGCGACGTCTTTCAGGTTTCAGCCGGTTTATAGATACTTGCGTATGAACGGCTATGGCTGAAAGAAGACCTTTCAGCTTCGTTTCAGCAAAAAAATCGGGCCGGCAAAAAGGGAAAAAAGTCACTATGACGCCTTCAGTAAACCGGTATAATGATTTGGTAAAAAGTATATAAAGGTTTGCCAAAGACATTATACCGGTTTACTGAAGACGTCATACCGGTTCTTTTTTGGCGTCAATCCCTCTCCTCCGGTTTTCCGGCTGTAAGGAAGATGAAAGGTATTCTTTCGCCTTCTTTCAGGATTTCATTCTGTAAACCAATCCTTTGTAACAAAACTGGAAGCTGAAAGGAAAGGTGGAAAAGTATCGTTTAGCAGGGGGGGCCTGTTGAAAAAGCAGTTCCCGGGCGGATATCGGGTCTATCTTCTTTTTCCGCACGTTTTTTAATCTGTTAAAGTAGAAATAGTATCTTTACCTTCAATTAAATATGTTGAATTATGAAGAAATATGGTTGCCTGATTATTTACAGCGCTTTATTGCTGTCGGGCGGATTTATGAACCCTGTCCGCTCTCAGTCTGTTAGTATTCCTGAAGCAGGCCGGAAGGCGCTTCTTACTGATGGTTGGTTTGCCCGGCGGGCGAATGAAATTAATGTCGATGGAAATCAACTTACCTCTACCGCTTTTAATCCGGATGGCTGGATGAAAGCGCGCGTGCCGGGAACGGTTTTGAGTACGATGCTGGAAAATAACCTGTTTCCCGCGCCGGAGTTTAGTATGAATAATAACCTGATACCGGATATTTATGATACCGGAAAAGACTTTTACACCTTTTGGTTTATGCATCCGTTTGAGGCGAAAGGCTTACAGGGAGAAAAGCTGGTATGGCTGAATTTCCGCGGCATCAACTACAAGGCGGATATCTTTTTAAATGGTAAACGGATAAATCAGGATACCCATGAAGGGATGTTCCTGCGGAAAAGTTTTAATATAACGCCTTACCTGAAAGGAGAAGGAACCAATCTGCTGGCTGTTATCGTATACCCTCCCGACTATCCCGGCAATCCGAATGGCGGACAGGGAGGCGACGGACGAATAGCCCGGAATGTCACGATGCAATTCACGCCCGGATGGGACTGGATACAGCCCGTGCGCGACCGTAATACCGGCATCTGGGACGAGGTATCCATTACGGCCACCGGCAGCGTTAAGATACAGAGCCCGCACGTTGTAACCAGCGTACCGGGAACCCGCGAACCCGAAGGAAGTCAGAAAGAGGCTGTTGTAAAAACGGCAATAGAGGTGGAAAACGTTTCCTCCGTCGCTCAGACAGGAACAATCGTGTGCGAAACAAACGGAACGAAACTGACGCAAAGCCTGACGCTCGCCCCGGGAGAAAAAAAAGAGGTTGCATTTAAAGACTTGCCGGTGAAAAACCCCCGCCTGTGGTGGCCTAACGGGATTGGGAAACAGGAATTGTACGATATGCAGCTCTATTTTGAAGCAGGAGGAAAGGTCAGCGACCGCCAAACCCTTCGCTACGGTATCCGTGAAATACGTTCGGAAAAAGACCCGGTTACGGGAGGGCGTAAATTTTATGTAAACGGCCAGCCCATCTATATCGCCGGAGGAAATTATATCGCTTCGGACTGGCTGCTTCGCCTTTCGCCCGAAAGATACCGTGCCGAAGTGCGTTATCATGCAGAGATGAATGTGCGCATGATCCGCGTTTGGGGAGGCGCCTTGCTGGAGCGCCCCGACTTTTATAACGCATGCGACGAATATGGCATTCTGGTGTTTCAAGACCTTTGGGGAAGCGGCGACTGTAACGGCGCATGGATAGACCCGCTTAAAGCGGATTCGCGCGAAAGGCGCTGGGAATATCCCGATAACCACAGCCTGTTCCTCACGTCGGTGGAAGACCAGGTGAAGATGATCCGCAATCATCCCAGCCTTTGCTTATGGTGCGGAGCTAACGAATGGCCTTTGGCAAAAGATATTGACGATCAATTGAAAAACGACGTTTTCCCACGTTTAGACCCCGAGCGCCTGTTTGTAAGTTATTCTACGGATACGGTATTTACGCGGAATACGATTGGCGGGGTAGGAGATGGCCCTTATGGCATACAGGAACCGGAATGGTTCTTCACCTTCCGTTCTACGCCGTTTAATCCCGAAGCCGGTTCGGTTGGCTCGCCCGAAGTGGAAAGCATGCGCGAAATGATGACCGGAGAAGAACTGGCCGGATTTCCCGTATCGGGGCAACGGGCGCATCCTGCCTGGCGCTACCACAAAGACCTGGGATACCGCGACCATCTGGAACGTTACGGCGAGGTGACGGATATTGAAACCTATTGCAAATATGCGCAGATTGTAAACTACGACCAATACCGCAGCTTTATGGAAGGCTGGGCGTCCCGTATGTGGGAGTGGTACACGGGTATACTTATCTGGAAAACGCAGAATCCCTGGACGTCGTTACGCGGACAGATGTATGACTGGTTCCTGGATGTAAACGCGTCGTTATACGGAACACGGAAAGGGTGCGAACCTCTGCATCCTCAATATAATATCGCAAGCAAGCAGGTTGAATTGATAAATACCGCCCTGGGCAGCCATGATGTGCAGGTGAAAGCCCGGATATATACCCTGCGTGGCGAAGCGGTATGGGAGAAAGAAGAAGGGTGCAGCGTGGCGCCTAACAGCGTAAACCGTTTATTCGCCGTCCCGGAGCCGGAAGGGGTAGAGGGCGTTTATTTCCTTAAACTTACCTTATCGGAAAAAGGAAAACAGGTAACGGATAACATCTATTGGCTGACTACCCGTGCGAAAGACTATACAGCGCTGTCGGGCTTGCCCCGTTCAACGCCTGCCGTGAAGGCGTCTGTTACACAGGAAAAAGGCGTATACGGCGGAACGGTCCGGTTGCAGGCGGAAGGTATTTCGTTCTTTAACCGGATAAAAGTGCTGGATAAGCGAACGGGCAAACGTATCCTTCCCGTACATTATACAGACAATTACATTACGCTGATGCCGGGCGACAAGCGCGAAGTAGGTATCGAATTTACCTCTTCGCTGCCGAAAGAACAGATTTCCATTGTAGTGGATAGCTGGACGGCAGAGCGGCTGGCCTGCCCGATTGATTAGAAACGCAGTTCGCCTTTCCCCTGGCGGGTAATCTCAAAATCGTCGGTGGTACAATCTACTATGGTAGACGGCTCTATGCCTCCGTAACCACCGTCGATTACAATAGCCACCTGGTCTTCGTACTTTTCACAGATCAGTTCCGGGTCTGTAGTATATTCAATCACCCCGTCGTCATCGCGTATGGAAGTGGTCATAACGGGGTTGCCCAATTCGTTTACCAATTGGCGTATGATGTTATTGCCGGGCACGCGTATACCTACTTCTCTCCTGTTTTTATATATTCTGGGCAGTTCATTGCTCGTAGGCAGGATGAAGGTAAAGGGACCCGGCAGGTTTTTACGCATTAGCTTAAATGCGGCATTGCTTACTTTGGCATATTCGCTGATGTTGGATAAGTCGTAACAGATGATAGAGAGGTTACTCTTTTGCGGGTTGATCCCTTTCAACTGGCAAATCTTTTCCACGGCGCGTACGTTCATGGCGTCGCAACCCATGGCATACACCGTATCGGTTGGATAGATAACCAGCCCGCCTCCGCGGAGAACGTCTGCCACCTTGCGGATTTCCCTCTGGTTGGGATTCTCGTCGTAAATTTTTATCAGCATAAAAATCAGCCATAAATAATCTTTCCATTTTCGTCGCAATAAGGCTCCAGCCCCTTACTGTATTGATTCATTGCCCGAAGGCTCATCCCCATACTTGAAAAGCCTCCGTCGTGATACAGGTTCTGCATCGTCACTTTGCGCGTCAGGTCGGAAAACAGCGTTATGCAGTAATCCGCGCATTCGCCGGCCGTGGCATTACCCAGCGGACTCATCTTACTGGAAAAATCCATCAGGTCTTCCATCCCTTTTACGCCGCCGCCGGCAGTCGTTTGTGTGGGCGATTGAGAGACCGTATTGATACGTACGCCTTTTTCGCGGCCATAAATATATCCGAAACTCCGGGCAATAGATTCCAGCAGGCTCTTTGCGTCGGCCATGTCATTATATCCGAAGAACGTACGCTGGGCCGCTACATAACTAAGCGCTACGACAGAGCCGTACTCGGCAATGGCGTCCTGCCTTTTAGCTACCTGAAGCATCTTGTGAAAAGAAATAGCCGATACGTCCAGCGTCTTCTCCAGCAATCCGTAATCCAGGTCGTCATAAGGGCGTTTCTTTCTGACATTCGGACTCATGCCAATGGAATGTAATACAAAATCGATCTTGCCGCCCAATATTTCCACCGATTTCCGGAACACCATTTCAAGGTCTTCCACGCAGGTTGCATCCGCAGGAAGCGTTTCCGCCTTTAATTTCACGGATAAAGCCTCTACCTCGCCCATGCGAACGGCTACCGGCGTATTGCTCAACGTAATCGCAGCGCCCTCTTCCACGGCCCTTTCCGCCACTTTCCAGGCGATAGACATTTCATTCAACGCGCCAAAAACAATTCCTCTTTTCCCTTCTAACAAATGATAACTCATATTTAAACAATTAATAATATCCGGCACAAAAATATACATAAGACGCTATATTATGGTACTGTTTCATCATAATTCTCCATCCCCCTCTCCCTTTTTACCCCTGCAGAAAAACCCAGTCATCCCTTCCCGACAGCTCTTCGTTATAGCCGAAGCCTTCCCATGAAAAGTTTTTCAGCTCTTCAGGATTGTTAATCCGGTTTTTAATGATGTAGCGCGCCATCTGTCCGCGCGCCATTTTAGCGTATATTACAATTGTCCGGGCTTTATTACCCTTCCACACTTTAAAGCCGGGCGTGATGATGCGCGTTTCCTCTGCCGCTTTCTTCCACCGGAAGGCAGGCTGTATATCCATAGCGGCAAGGTTTATCAGGACGCCGCCCGCCTGTCTGACCTCATCGACAAGCGTATCCGTCTGCCTGTCCCGCCAGTAGGCATATATGGCGTCGTCGCCTGTTTCCGGGATTCTCACGCCGCCTTCCATACGATACGGCTTTATCATGTCCAAAGGCCGGAGAAGGCCGTAACAGAAAGAAGCAATCCGCAGGCTGTCCTGTGCGAACAGGAAATCTCCGGGCGAGAAATCAGAAGGATTTATATTCTTAAAAACCACGCCGGTATAAGCCAGCAAAGCCTGCAGCGAAGGACTGTCGTCCGAATGAAAACGCTGAAAACGCAGACAGTTCCCCGCAGCCAGAGCCGGATTTATTTTCAACATACGGCTTAATTCTTCCGCCGGAAACTGTATCATATACAACGCTATCTCCTTCGCTTCCCTTATAAAACGGGGAGTTGTAGCCGCAGGCGCCTCCACGCCGGAAACCTCTGTCATTGTCTTAGCCGATGAAATCACAGTCATCATATCCTGTCCTTTTTTATTATCTGCAAAAGTACAACTTATCAGGACAACTCCCCAAAACGCCCCCCGCATTACAGCATATACAACCCGGAAAACCCTCCGCCGCAACCTTTCACACATATATACAACCCGGAAAACCGCTCCGCGCAACCCTATATATACCCGGCGCATCCACTTAAACCACGAGAAAAGAGGGGAGAAGAGCGTAGAGAGGAAAGAGAGGGGAAGAGGGGGGGGGAGAGCGTGGAGAGGAAAGAGGGGGGAGAGGAGCAGGGCGTGCCCCTCCCTCCGGTCGGGTCGGGCCATCCGCTACAAGTCCTCGCTCGCCTCCGGCTCCCTCCGGGCTTTCCGTTGCCATCACGCAACGGCCCCCATTCCCCGCTCGCCTGCGGCTCCCCCCGGGCTTTCCGCTCCTGTCCTCACGCAACGGCCCCCATTCCCCCGCTCGCCTGCGGCTCCCTCCGGGCTTTCCGCTCCTGTCACTCACGCAACGGCCCCCATTCCCCGCCCGCCTGTAATTCCCAGCAGGATCAGGAGCCATTCTTTGGGGATTGGGAACCATTTTTGGGGGATTGGGAGCCATTTTTGGGGAATCGCGAGCCATTTTTTGGAGATCGGGAGCCATTTTTGGGGGATCGGGAGCCATTCTTTGGGAATCGGGAGCCTTTTTTTGGGAATCGCGAGTCTTTTTTCGGAGATCGCGAGCCATTTTTTGGAGATCGCGAGCCATTCTTTGGGAATCGGGAGTCTTTTTTTGGAGATCGCGAGCCATTCTTTGGGAATCGGGAGCCTTTTTTTGGAGATTGGGAGCCATTTTTTGGAGATCGCGAGCCTTTTTTTGGAGATTGCGAGCCTTTTTTTGGAGATCGCGAGCCTTTTTTGAAGATCGGGAGCCTGATTTTTGGAGATCAGGAGCCTTTTTTTGGAGATTGCGAGCCATTCTTTGGAGATC
>JAITRG010000098.1 GCA_031288515.1 Tannerellaceae bacterium | reverse complement strand
CGATGGGGTAGAGACGATTCACAAAAAGCCCATTATGAGTGGAATGCCCGTACTACTATTGCCCTCTGGGGAGCGCCTGATTCGCAGACCGACGACTATGCAAGAAAGCAGTGGGCAGGCATGTTAAGCGACTATTACGCCCGCCGTTGGAACTTGTTTTACATGGAGTTAGATAAGTCTTTAGAAGATAAAACAGCATGGGACGCGGATTCTTTCAACAAAAAGGTACGCGCCTTTATGGCTGAATGGGGCAAAGAAAGAAAATCATTTCCTGTGGTCTCTTCCGGTGAAAATCCGGTAACAGTCGCCAAAGAACTGCTGGAAAAGTACGAAAAGGAATTTGAAAATGCTGTGAATGAATAAGGTTTTGGACATGCACAACAATGTAAAATAGATTTGCTATATCGGGATTCCAGCTAATATAAGCATTATGCAAACATCGGACGGTACATCTCAAACAACAGAACGCAAACTCATTGCCGCCATAATAAATGATGATGAGTCAGCTTTTTGTGAATTGTATGCTCTATACAGAAACAAACTGATGTATTTTGCTATGAAGTTTGTGAAGTCCCCGGAATTTGCGGAAGATATATTCCAGGATGCTTTTCTGTCTGTCTGGCAAAAGCGACGTTTTTTAAACCCCAATGCACCGTTTGCCCCTTATATTTATACCATTATCAAGAACCGGATATTAAATCTACTGGCAGAAATCAACCGTGAGCAGGAATTAAAAAAGATAATCCTTTCCAACGCCATTGATTACCACAACGACACGGAGTCTGCCCTCATTTACGCCGATATCGGCAATCTGCTTGAAAAATCTGTCGCCATGCTAACGCCTCAGCAGAAACGAATATTCGAAATGAGCCGGAAAGAGATGAAAACGCATAAAGAAATCGCAGCAGAATTGAATATATCGGTCTACACGGTCCAGCAGCATATCTCCGCATCGCTTAGAATCATTCGTTCTTATTTAGCTAAATTGGTATAAACGTTTAGAATGATTTCAATAAAAAGACTGAGGATGAGTCCCCATTGTCTCAACAGTCCCTTTACCCTCCCTTGCGGAGGTTGGGTAGATGAGGCAAGCGTCCTTTAAAAGAAAGAGAAACAATTCTGTTAATAGTTGCTGTGAAACAGGCTGCAGAAGCCATATCCTTACCCGAATAACAGGATTACAGGCAAATAGTATATTACAGATAATTTCTGAAGTCGGAATAAACATGAATCCATTTCCGACAGCGAAGCATTTTGTCGCTTACCTGGGCTTTGCTCCCCGGCCTGAAATCACAGGACGGCGAAAGAATTTTTAATCGCTGAACCGCGGCATTTTTATGCATCTGTGCGATAATCCGGTTTTATAATGTATATTTGCGGGGATTGTTAATTATTAATCATATCATCATGAAATATACGCTTTACTTATTGTTTGCAGGAATATCTTTTTTGGGGTTGTCGTCATGCAGCCGGCAGGATATGAAATTATACGGTTTACGCTGTGAATACCTGGAGAATCCGATCGTTATTGAAAGCCCGGCGCCTTTATTAAGCTGGAAACTTCTATCGGAGAAAGAAGGGAAATCGCAAACAGCCTGGCAGGTACTGGCAGCAAGCCGCCCGGAATTACTTAGGGAAGGAAAGGCCGACTGCTGGGATTCGGGTAAGATACTTTCCTCGCAATCCGTACAGGTACAATATAAGGGAAAAGAATTATCGTCTCGCCAGGATGTTTACTGGAAGGTAAGGATTTGGGACGAACAGGATAAACCGGCGCCCTGGAGCGAAACCGCTAACTGGTCAATGGGCTTGCTGCATCCAGGCGACTGGGAAGCGCAGTGGATTGCCTGCCATGAAGATACCAATCCCGATGCCGCTGTCGTTTATCCGGCGCCCTGGTTCCGCAAATCGTTTTCTGCGCATAAATCCATCCGGCGGGCAAAAGCCTATATTTGCGGATTGGGTTTTTATGAAATGTACCTGAACGGGCAAAGGACAGGCGAACAGGTATTGGCGCCCGCCGTAACCAACTATGATAAAAGGCAACTGCAACGTATCATCTATTACTACGACGACCAGTCTACACAGCGTGTTTTATACAACGTTTTTGATGTTACAAACCTGCTGGCAGAAGGGGATAATACGATAGGCGTTATCCTCGGAAACGGCTGGTACAACCAGCGCGACCGGACAGCAGAAGGCTGTATGTGGTATGACACGCCCCGTTTATTGCTTCAACTCGAAATTGAGTACGCCGACGGTAGCGTCGAAACGATTGCTACGGATAATTCCTGGAAATGCCAGACAGGCCCTCTGCTGCACGATGCTGTCTTTACCGGCGAGATATACGACGCCCGTTTGGAAATGGAAGGCTGGAACAGCAATAATTTCGATGATACGAACTGGAAAAAGGCGCTAACCGTACGGGCTCCGACCGGCAGCTTGCATCCGCAATTAGCGCCTTTCGACAAAATCACGCGTATTTTAACGCCCGCCTTCGAAGGGCGCATAAATGATTCTACCTGGTTATATACGCTTCCCGAAATGATTTCGGGATGGGCCGAACTAAGCGTGGAAGGAGAAGCCGGAAGCCGGGTAAAACTTCGTTTCATCAGTGAAGAGAACGACGACTATAAACAGTTTGATACCTATATCTTAAAAGGCGGCGCAAAAGAAACATGGGAGCCGCGGTTTACCTGGCATGCCTTCCGTTACCTCCAGGTTATTACGCCCATAGCCATGGACGAAAAAAGTATCCGGATAAAGGCAGTCAATACCGATCCGGCCGAAACGTCGTCGTTTGCCTGTTCCAATGAATTATTTAATGCGATTCACAAAGCCTGTATCCTTACGCAGAAAGGAAACTTCCACGGAAGTATCAGCAGCGATTGCCCGCACCGCGAACGGCTGGCCTATACGGGCGACGGAGAGGTAATTGTGGAAAGTTCGCTCTTCGCGTTCGATATGACGCAGTTTTACCGCAAATGGTTTAACGATATGGAAGACGCCCGAAATAAAATTACCGGATATGTTCCGCATACGGCTCCTTTTGCCGGAGGAGGAGGCGGCCCGGCCTGGGGGTCGGCATATGTAATTATGCCCTGGGCTTATTTTTGTTATTATGGCGATACCACCCTTTTGAGGGAGCATTACGAGGGAATGAAACAATGGGTAACCTACTTAACTACCCGGACAGACGAACGGGGGATTGTTGTACGGGAAGAGCCTGACGGCTGGTGCCTTGGCGACTGGTGTACGCCGGGACAGGTGGAAGTTCCCGAACCGCTTGTCAACACCGCTTATTATTATCATACGGCCGACCTGGTATCAAAGATTGCCCACGTCCTGGGAAAGAAGGAAGACAACGGACTGTTCTGCCGGTTAAAAGAGAAGATCAAGGCAGATTTCAACGCCGTATTCTTCAACGCCGAAACAAACCACTACTGGGAAGGGCGGCAAGGCTCCGACGTATTTCCGCTGGCTTTCGGTATCGTACCGGAACAAAAGAAAGAAGCGGTATTCAACGCCTTGATTGCCCACCTTGAAAGCGTCGACTACCATTTTGACACCGGCATCCTGGCCACTCCTCTATTACTGAAAGTCCTGACAGATAATAATCGCGCCGGCCTGGCTTACCGGCTGATGGATCAACGGAGCTACCCCGGCTTCTCTTATTTGTTAGACGATAAATATACCTGCCTGTGGGAAAACTGGAACGGCAGCGCTTCCCTCGATCATCCGATGTTCGGCAGCGTGGTAGCATGGTTCTACCGTTCTCTGGCGGGTATACGATACGATGAAGGACAGCCCGGCATGAAACATATCGTAATCGCTCCGCAACTGATAGATGAACTGGACTGGTGCAAAGCCTCCTGGGAATCGCTCTATGGAACCGTGCGCTCGGAATGGAAAAGGCAAGCCGCCTGCGTTGAATTAACGGTAGAAATCCCGTTCAACACAACGGCAGCCGTTTATCTTCCCGATAAGGAAAACGGTACTGCAATAGAAAAAATCATAACGCCCGGGATTCATCATTTCACTGTAAAGTGAAAAGGCTGAATCATGGGGCA
>JAITRG010000022.1 GCA_031288515.1 Tannerellaceae bacterium | reverse complement strand
GTTTGAGGAATTACGATTTCAAAGAAGTCCGTCAATCATTAGTGGAGAAATCCAGGAATCTTCTTTTAAAAAGCTGGGTGTCGGATGGGTTCGTATTTGAAAATTACAACGCAACGAACGGCCGGGGCGACGATACCACAAGAAGTGACAAGTTTTACCATTGGGGCGCTTTATTGGGTTTTATCGGACTAATTGAGGATGGGTATTTTTATGAACCTCATGTCGCCACCCGGGACATTTACGTTAATTCATGGGAGAAAACAAATGATGCGCTTGTCATTGAAACCGTTAACGGCTTTTTATCCTTGAGGCCTTATGAATTCGGCGCCCTGCATTATAAACTTATTCCTTTAAACCGGAAGGATAATAAAAACAGTTATGCAGTTATCCATAAATTTCCTGTTACCGGTTTCAACGTGGAAGAGGATGATAGCAATTTAATGCTGATTACCGGCAAGTATAAATTTGTACTCCATAAGTTCACGGGTCATTTCAGTTTCTATGATTCAAACGGCAGATTATTGCTTGAGGAAACCACAAATAAAAGACAGGAAATACGGGAAGATTCGATAAAACCATATAGCCTGTTTAAGATTTCTCCCGATGAGGCTCTTTATGGTTTGGGACAATTCAGGGATAATGCCTTAAACCTGCGTGGAAAAAGACGTGAGCTGGTTCAGTTCAATACCCAGGCGGCCGTGCCGGTCATCTATTCGACGGCAGGCTGGGGGTTATTCTGGGACAATCCGTCCCGTACGGTTTTTGAAGATAATGAGAAGGGGATGAGTTTTGTTTCTGATTTCGGAAACCAATTGGATTATTATCTCTTTGCCGGAAATACACTTGATACCCTGGTATCATCCTACCGACAATTAACAGGAGAAGCACCTATGATCCCTTACTGGTCGCTTGGTTTTCATCAAAGTCGTAATAAATATGCAACACAGGATGAAGTCCTGGGTATTGCCCGGAAAATGCAGGAAGAGAATATCCAAATGAGTTCTATCTTCATTGATTATTTTTACTGGCAGAAATATGAAACAGGCTCACATCAGTTTGATGAGCGTATTTTTCCCGATCCCAAAGAGATGCTAAAAACGTTGCACAATAAATACCGGACCAAAGCGATAATCACCATCTGGCCCGCGTTTAAAAAAGGAACAGCCCATTATGCCGAATTCGAATCGAAAGGGATGTTGCTTGATGGCGCCAAAGCATTGGACGGAATAATTTATGATGTTTTTAATCCGGAAGCAAGAGAAATTTATTGGAAACAGATTCTTCCTCTTGTACAAACAGGATTGGACGGTTGGTTTCTTGATGGCCCGGAACCGGATCTTGTGAATTCGTTTCTTCCCGTCCATACATTTGCCGGCCCGGCGGTAACAGTAAGAAACTTATATCCGCTATTACATGCTGAGAATTTTTATAATAATTTGTTGAAGTTGTATCCCAACAAACGCCCGTATATTCTTACGCGCTGTGCATGGGCGTCCCAGCAAAGAACAGGTTCCGCTATCTGGTCGGGAGACATTCCGACGACTTTTGACGAACTGCAGAAACAAATAACCGCCGGATTAAATTTTGCAGCTACCGGTATCCCTTACTGGACAACCGATATTGGCGGCTATCAGGGAGGAGACCCTGAAGATGAAGAATATCGGGAACTGTTTACCCGCTGGTTTGAGTATGGCGCCTTTTGTCCTGTTTTCCGCGCTCACGGACGTCGTTACCCGGGAGATACCAAAGCGCCGAATGAACTTTGGGCATACGGTAAAGAGGTACAGAAAATTTGCACGGAATACATCAATCTAAGATATACGCTGATGCCTTATGTATATACATTAACCGGTGATGTCACACATAAAAACTACACGCCGATGCGTCTGCTTGCATTCGATTTCCCGGATGATAAAAATGGCCTGGATTGTAGAGACCAGTTCATGTATGGTCCGGCGTTGCTTGTATGTCCGGTATTGGAAGCCGGAGCCGTTAACAGAGAAGTCTATTTGCCGGAAGGCAGTAAGTGGGTAGATTTCCGGACAGGTAAGATGTATAACGGGGGACAGCGGATTGTGGCGGATGCTCCTATAAGCCAAATACCTTTGTATGTAAAATCCGGAGCGATCATCCCAACTTATCCTGATAAAAAAAAAACGAATATGCCGGATGGCCCGGTTAAAATTTATATATATAAAGGAAGCGACGGATATTTTGAGTTATATAAGGATGATGGGGAATCGTTCGGATATAAACACAATAAATTCGCCTATATTCCTTTTTTCTGGGACGATAAAAACAACGAATTACGGATTGACTCACAAATAGGGGATTATAACAAAGGGGAAGTTCAGGAATTTCAGATTGTTCTTGTTGAAGGCCGGCATAAAGATTTGGATTCGATCCCTGTGAAGAAATACCTGCAATACAAAGGAAATAAACAAAAAGTCAAATTATAAATAAATTAGTTATGTTTAGAAGAATCAAATCAATTGCTTTATTGGGTACATTCCTGTTTATTGCTTCCTGTGATTGCACCGATCCTGTCGATTATGTAAATCCCTATATGGGCAATATCAGTCATTTACTGATACCGACTTATCCGACGGTTCATCTTCCCAACAGTATGTTGAAAGTATATCCGGAAAGAAAAGACTACACCTCCGACATGATCGCCGGCCTGCCCGTGATCGTTACAAGCCACAGGGGAAACTCCGCCTTTAATATCAGTCCGGTCGGCGCTGATTATACAAAGCTTACCCCGGTGGTGAATTACACTTATGACAATGAGAAAATAACGCCCTATCGTTATTCGGTATTTTTGGATGAAGAAAAAATACAGGTGGATTATGCTCCCTCTCATCAATCGGGAATATACGCCATCACTTTTGAAGGAAATGGCTTGAATAAACTGATTGTTAATACCCGGAACGGCCAATTAAAAGCATCGGGAAATGAAATCGAAGGCTGGCAGCTAATCGGGGGCGGTCCAACCAGAGTATATCTATATCTTGAGACGGAGCAGGTCGTGAAAAACATCGGAGCTTTGGATAAGGAGAACTCTTCGGTTAATTACGGAAACACATCCGTCGAAGGACGAAATGAAGCGCTGGTACTGGAATTTAATGAAAAAAGCCTGAACTTACGCTATGGCATTTCGTTTATCAGCGAAGAACAGGCAAAGAAAAATCTGCAAAGAGAAATCAATACATATAATGTTGATAACATAGCAAAGACCGGACGCAACAAATGGAATGACGCCCTAAGTAAAATAAGGGTGAGCGGAGGCTCCGAAAACGATAAAACCATCTTTTATACATCCCTTTATCGTATCTATGAACGAATGATCAATATCTCCGAGGATGGAAACTATTACAGCGCGACGGATAATACGGTTCACAACGACGAAGGAATCCCCTTTTATACGGACGATTGGATTTGGGATACCTACCGGGCAGCTCATCCCTTGCGTATTTTGGTTGAGCCGGAAATGGAAACGCACATGATCAACTCCTATATCCGGATGGCGCAACAGACCAGAGAGGGGTGGATGCCGACTTTCCCCGAAATAACCGGCGACAGCCACCGGATGAATGGAAACCATGCTGTAGCCGTAGTTTGGGACGCTTATTGCAAAGGTGTACGGGGATTTGACCTGAAGGCAGCCTATAAGGCATGTAAAGGAGCTATTACGGAAAAATCCTTAATACCCTGGACGAGGGTTCCCAATACGGAACTGGATGTTTTTTATCGGGAAAAAGGATACTTCCCTGCTTTGCATGAAGGAGAGGAGGAATATATAAAAGAAGTCGTTCGGGGAGAAAAACGCCAGCCGGTAGCGGTGACCCTGGGTACGTGCTACGATGACTGGTGTTTGTCGCAGATTGCAAAAGAATTGGGAAAAGAAGACGATTACCGTTATTTTTTAAATCGATCCTGTAATTATCGTACTTTATATAATGCAGAAACAGCCTTCTTCCATCCGAAAGATAAAAACGGGAATTTTATCCAACCGTTCGACTACCGCTTCTCCGGCGGACAAGGAGCCCGGGATTATTACGATGAAAATAATGGCTGGATATACAGGTGGGATGTTCCTCATAATCCGGCAGATCTTATTCAATTGATGGGTTCGCCGGAAATATTTGTCAATAATCTGGATCAAACGTTCAGAGAACCTCTTGGTAAGGGTAAATATCAATTTTATGCCCAATTACCTGATCATACCGGCAATGTTGGACAGTTTTCAATGGCAAACGAACCTTCTTTGCATATACCTTATCTGTATAATTATGCCGGTCAGCCATGGAAAACCCAAAAACGAATACGGACTTTGCTCAACCAATGGTTCCGCAACGATCTGATGGGAGTTCCCGGAGATGAAGATGGCGGAGGAACGTCTGCTTTCGTTGTCTTTTCAGCTATGGGCTTTTATCCCGTAACACCCGGTTCGCCAACTTATAACATTGGCTCGCCATTGTTCGAAAATATAAAAATTAAGCTCACAAACGGGAAAACCGTTGAAATCGAAGCTAAAAACTGCTCGGCTGAAAATAAATATATACAATCGGCTACGCTAAATGGAATCGAATTAAATCAACCGTGGTTTAATCATAAAGATATTGAAAACGGAGGGATATTAGTTTTGGTGATGGGCAATAAGGCAAATAAAGATTGGGGATCCTCTCCTGATAATGTTCCTCCTTCAGCAGAAAAAACCACTCTAAATAATTATTTACAAACAAAATAAATCTTTATATGATACGGAATTTTTTAACTCTGATTAGTTTATTTATAGCAATACAATTTAGTGTTGCTCAGAACAATCCCTTCATTCGTCACATGTACACAGCCGATCCTTCAGCTCATGTGTGGGAAGACGGTCGCCTCTATGTCTATGCCTCCCATGATATCGATCCTCCCAGAGGTTGCGATCTAATGGATAAATACCACGTATTTTCTACGGATAATATGGTAACCTGGACTGATCACGGAGAAATTCTTCGCGCCTCGCAAGTGCCGTGGGGAAGACCCGAAGGCGGATTTATGTGGGCTCCGGATTGCGCCTATAAAGATGGGACATACTATTTCTATTTTCCTCACCCAAGCGGAACAACATGGAATAAAACCTGGAAAGTAGGAATCGCAACCGGTAAAAAACCAGCCGATGACTTTACTGTACAAGGATACCTTGAGTTGGGAGACGACAATTATGCCATGATTGATCCTTGTGTCTTTACAGACGAAGATGGACAGGCTTACTTTTATTATGGGGGAGGAGGCCGCTGTGCGGGTGCGAAGCTGAAAGATAATAGGATAGAATTGGCCGAACCATTGACTTTAATGGAAGGATTGAAAGATTTTCACGAAGCCGCATGGGTATTTAAACGGAACGGTATCTACTATCTTACCTACTCCGATAACCACAGACCCAATGGAAGAGGAGCCAATCGCCTCAACTATGCAACAAGCGAAAATCCCTTAGGCCCATGGACTTACCGGGGCATCTATTTATATCCGACAGATTGTGATACAAGTCATGGCTCTGTGGTGGAATACAAAGGCCAATGGTATGCATTCTATCACAATAGCGTTCTGTCCGGACGAGGAAATCTGAGGTCGATCTGCGTTGATAAATTATATTTTAATCCGGATGGAAGCATACAAAAAGTAGTACAGACCCTTGACGGACGGTTTTTACCGAAAGAAAGAATCGGAAAAACCCCTCCCAAGAAGTATGATTCCTACAACGGATTGATCATGGCAGGCTACCAAGGTTGGTTCAGCGCTCCGGGCGACGGTTCGGACAGAGGTTGGTATCACTATACCGGTAAAAATGGTTTCAAGCCCGGATCTTGTAAAATAGATATGTGGCCGGATGTTTCGGAATACGATAAAATATACAAAACGGATTTCGTATTTGAAGACGGCCGTCCCGCCTTCGTGATGAGCCACTACGATCAATCGACGGTTGATACCCATTTCCGCTGGATGAGGGAATACGGAGTAGACGGCGTTTTTATTCAACGCTTTATTTCCGAAATTAAAAGACCTAAAAGTTATAATCAGTTAAATAAGGTATTAAATTCAGCGATAAATGCAGCAAATAAAAACAACAGGGCAATCAGTATCATGTACGACCTGAGCGGGATGATTCCCGGAGATGAGAAAGCTCTTCTCGACGATATTGATAAAATATGTGCTGAGTACGACATCAAATTAAGAGAGAAAAATACTTCTTATCTCTTCCATAACGGAAAACCTTTGGTTGCAGTATGGGGAGTCGGATTCAATGACAACCGTAAATATGGATTCAAAGAGGCAGAAATTATTATCGGCGAACTTACCAAAAGAGGTTTCAGTATATTGATAGGAGTTCCGACGCATTGGAGGGAACTTACAAACGATGCCCTGAACAATACCGAACTTCACAGGTTGATTCGTAAATGCGATATCGTAATGCCGTGGTTTGTGGGTCGTTATAACGAAGAAACTTTTGTCGGCAGATTCGAAGAAGTAGTGAAAAAAGACATTGCCTGGTGTAAAGAAAATAAAGTAGGCTATGCCCCTCTGGCATTTCCCGGATTTACCTGGGAAAATATGCATCCCGGTTCAACGCCAATACCACGCAATAAAGGCAGTTTTTATTGGACACAACTATTGAGCCATATAAAAAATGGTGCAGAAATGATTTATGTGGCTATGTTTGACGAAATAGACGAAGGAACGGCAATTTTCAAATGCGCGACGGAAGTCCCGGCAGGAGAAAGCTATTTTTTACCATTAGATAAAGAACTCGGGAGCGATTATTATCTAAAAATGACAGGAACAGCATCTAAAATGCTAAAAAAAGAAATCCCATTTTCAGCAAGTAAGCCATAATTCTATCCCTCCGTAAACCGCATCCCGAACTGTATGAAAAGCAAGCCTAATCTTTCCATACTTTATCGGACTATAGACACTTTTCCGAAGGTTGATTTATAATATATTATGAATCAATGTATTGCGAATTTTGCGTCACCGATTCGGGTGACGCATTGTCGAAGTCAGGAAAAATTCTTAATTCGATTTACCTAAAATGTTTGTTAGAACCTGCCAAGTATAATTTCATCCCTGTCATTCCTGCGAAAGCGGGAATCCCCCCACGATAATTCGTACGTTTTTACTTGGGATTCCTGCCTGCGTGGGAATGACGGAAACAGCAAGCGCAGCAATGGCGATTTGATTTTGAGACAATTTGAATTGAAAATCGACGGAGTCAATTGCACCCGATTAGCAAGTTCAATTTGATTATTATGATTGCTGAAGTGTTCGGAAATTTTCTGCTATTTTTGCGCTCGAAATTTAAAAAGAATTTGATATGAAGAGTTTATTGAATGTAAGAGGTAAAGTATTTTATATGGAGGTTTTATG
>JAITRG010000266.1 GCA_031288515.1 Tannerellaceae bacterium | reverse complement strand
AGGGGCACGCCCTCTCTCTCCTCTCTCTGTGGCTTAACGGAAGGGGGATGAGTTTTAATCCGGTAAAGCAGGATTAATTGATTCGGCTTAATGTTTGGCTGAATTAAATCCATGTTTGGCTTGGGCGGCTTAATGTTTGGCTGACTAATTCTGCTTGGACAGATTTAAGAAAGTAATGTGAAGAAAATTAGTTGGTAATCAAATAAAAAGATTAAACCGGAGGCTTGGGCGACAAACAAATTCCAATCCAGATTCGCGGAAAGGAGCGTCTTGGTAATGATATTCTTTTGTTTCAGGACAGATTGGCTGGATTTCAGCAGTAACTGTTTTTTTCGGGTCGTATGCTTCCAGCATGTTTATCCGCATGGCAAGTTTTTCCGGCTGATGCGTGCCGGGAATTTTTGTGTATACAGATATGGTTTTAATGATTAGCTTTGCAGCTTATTCAGCGAATATTTATTTATGATGCAACTTCTGAGGCCTGTTATGTTTGTTGGAACCTGCTCGGATGCGGGGAAGAGTGTTATGGCGACCGCTTTTTGCCGGATATTCAGGCAAGACGGTTATCATCCGGCTCCTTTTAAAGCGCAGAATATGTCGCTTAATTCATACGCCACTCCCGAAGGGGGCGAGATGGGGCGCGCGCAGGTAGTGCAGGCCGAAGCAGCCGGCGTTACGCCGCATACGGATATGAACCCGGTATTGCTTAAACCTGTCGATAACGTTTCCTCGCAGGTGGTGTTGCATGGAAAGCCGGCGGGTAATCTGTCGGCAAGGGATTATTTCGGCAGGGAAAATGCGAAGGAAGAGCTGTTCGGCGAAGTAGTAGAAGCCTTTAAACGGCTGGAACGGAAATATAATCCAATCGTGATGGAAGGGGCCGGAAGTATCTCGGAGATAAACCTTCGCGACAGGGATATTACCAATATGCGAATGGCGCTGGCCGCCGGCGCAGATGTATACCTGGTAGCCGATATCGACAGAGGAGGAGTGTTCGGGTCTGTTTACGGTACGATAGCTTTGCTTCCCCCGGAGGAAAGAGCGCTGATAAAAGGTATTATCATCAATAAGTTCAGGGGGGATATTTCTCTTTTTGAAGATGGAAAGAAGCTGTTGGAAGAACTCGCCGGCATACCGGTGGCAGGCATTATCCCCTACTTCCGCGATATAAAGATTGAAGAAGAAGATTCGGTTGCCCTGGAAATGAAAACAAATACCTGGAAGGCCGGCAGGATTAATGTAGCGATTATCCTTCTGAAGCGAATGTCTAACTTCACCGATTTCGATGTGCTGGATATGGACGCCCGTTTCAATCCTTACTACACCTGCCGGATTGATGAGATTGGAAAGGCGGATATCATTATTCTTCCCGGGTCTAAAAATACGCTGTCCGACCTGCAGACGCTCCGTGCCGGCGGCATTGCCGGAGCTATCGTAAAGGCTTATAAGGAAGGGAAGAAAGTTGTCGGAATATGCGGGGGATACCAGATGATGGGCCTGCGTATTGAAGACCCCGACGGTATAGAAGGCGACATACCTTCGCTGCCGGGTTTGGGTTTATTGCCGGTTGCCACCGTTATCGAACCGGAAAAAGTGACCCGGCAAAGCCATTTCCTTTTTCTGCCCGGCGAAAACAGCGCCATCTGCAAAGGATACGAAATCCATATGGGGCGCACTACCTTGCAGGATGGGGCAAAAGAACAGCCCGCGCTTCAACTGGAAGACGGCCGCACAGACGGTTACTATCTGGGAAGCGCCTGTTGGGGAAGCTATATGCACGGCATCCTGGACAATCCCGCCGTATTAGACCATTTAGCCGAAGGCTTCAGCCATCACAGGGAAGATACCCCTTTCGATTACGCCGCCTTCAAAGAGGAGCAATACAATAAATTAGCCGCCCACGTGCGGAGGCATATCGATATGGAACAAATATACAGGCAATTACTTTAGGAGGCGTTTTACCGGGATTACTTCGCTAAGGTCTACCTGGGCTGTAACGCCCATTTGCTCCAGGTAGATAAAGAGGTATTTCTTTTTTATCTTTTTTACTTTGCCGGAAATATTTTTCATGGAGCCGGAAAGTATCTTTACTTCGTCGCCTATCAGTATCGTATGATTAACCGCCTGTTCAAGGAAATCTCTGATAGCGTCGATTTCCCTTTGCCGTATAACGGCCGGCTTCCCGTCAAAGAATACGATATGGGATACGCCGTATACCTTCAGTAATTCGTGTAATTCGTGTTCTTTACATTTAACAAATACATAGGAGTTGAACAACGGGAGTTCAACGATCTTTACCCTGTCCGACCATACACGCGGAGCCTGGTGCAAAGGTAGCCACACTTCTATTTCCCGGGCGGCAAGCCTGTCTCTTACCTGTTTTTCGGCTCTGGGGGATGTATACAGCACATACCAGTTTTGTGTATTTGGATTAACAGTCATATTAAAACACGATATATAATATTATTTCTTATTTTTGCGCAAAGATACTTATCTGGAATTAAAATTAACTAATATAGAAGGAAAACACGCCATGGACAGAAGAAATTTTCTGCAAAAATCGGCATTCTCAGCCGCAGCAATAGGCCTCACGCCGCTGACAGGAGGCTCGTACAATCCGGTATACGGGCAAACCGCCCCGAGTAATAAAATAAAGGTAGCGCTGATTGGCTGCCGGAGTATGGGATATTCAGACCTGAATACCTTCCTTGACTATCCGGAGGTAGAATGCGTAGCCCTTTGCGACGTAGACGATGAATGGCTGAACAAACGGGCGGCCGACGTTGAAAAAAAGAGCGGAAAGAAAGCGCCTCTTTTATACAAAGACTGGCGGAGGGTGATAGACAATAAGGATGTAGACGCCGTCATCATCGGTACGCCCGACCACTGGCACTGCCTCCCGATGATTTGGGCGGCGCAGGCCGGGAAAGACGTATACGTGGAAAAACCATTATCGAACACAATAGAAGAATGCGACCTGATGGTGAAAGCGGCCCGTAAATATAACCGTATCGTGCAAGTAGGCCAATGGCAACGGAGCGATCCGCACTGGGACGAAGCCGCCCTTTATCTGCGCGAAGGAAATATCGGACGGATACGCACCGCTAAGGTATGGGCTTATCAAGACGGAAAACCGACGCTTCCCGTAAAACCCGACAGCAACCCTCCTGCCGGCGTAGACTACGACATGTGGCTGGGCCCGGCGCCCAAGCGTCCGTTTAATGAATATCGTTTTCATTATAACTTCCGCTTCTTCTGGGATTATGCCGGAGGATTAATGTCCGACTGGGGCGTTCATTTATTAGATTATGCCCTGGAAGGAATGGGAGCCGGCCTGCCAACGCACGTATTCTCGAACGGAGGGAAATTCGCTTACCCTGCGGATGCCATGGAAACGCCCGACACCTTAATGGCTACGTATGCGTATAAAGAGTTCAGCATTATATGGGATCATGCCTGCGGTATCAACCATGGCCCGTATGACAGGAAAGAGGGGCTGGCCTTCTATGGCGAAAACGGCACGATGATACTAACCCGCGCCGGCTGGGAGGTTATACCCGTCACAGTCGATAATAAACCCCGCATGGAAGCCGTTCCGTTTAAGAAAGGGGAAGGAAAGGGGCTTTACAACCACGTGGGCAATTTCCTTGCCTGTATAAAGAGCCGCAAGCTGCCCGCCGGCGATATAGCAACAGGCGCAAGGGTGGCGAAGATGTCTCACCTGGCTAATATATCCTGCCGCGTAGGGCGGGAAGTTTATTGGGACGACGCCCTGAGCCGTTTCACAGGCGACAGCGAAGCCACGGCGCTGGCCAAAGCCTGCTATCGTGCCCCGTGGGAGTTGCCCAAGTTATAAAACAGAAAAAACCGGACCAGCCGAATGGCGTATTCAGTTGATCCGGTTTAACGAGTTTATCATTGTTTAGATCTTATTCCACTATCATCATTTTATCGCCTGCCGACATTTTGTCGGCCTCGTTAATATATACTTCTTTTACGGTACCGTCGACCGGGCTGCGGATTTCGTTTTCCATTTTCATGGCAACCAATACGCAAAGCGGGGCGCCGGCTTTTACTGCGTCTCCTTCCTTTACGTATATTTTCAGTATCACGCCCGGCATTTGCGCCGAAATAACCTGCCGTCCGGCAATTACAGGCTGCGAACGTGCCATACGCATCTTTTTTAATTCGTCAATTACTTTTATCTGAAACAAATCGCCTCTGTTCCTTACTTCATATTCCGAGTCTCCGATACCGGATATTTGTACGCCATGCGAGCGGTTATTCAGGATAATAGAATAAATGGTATCGCCTCCCACATTATAATCAACTTCATAGAGCGCTCCATTAACAGAGACCTTTTTAGTGGCTCCGTCTTCGAGTATTTCAATTTTATATTCCGTGCCGGGCATATCGTTTACCGTAGCAAAATAAGTTGCCAACGCTTTGGGCATCATTTCTTTTTCCATAATCTGAAATTATTAAGTCTAAAAATTATTAGCCGACATTTGCAGCTTACCGTAATACTTCCAGAGCGATTCGCCTACCAGCGGAACGGTTGTTGCGCGGGCGGCGGCTTCTTTTTCCTCTTCAAAGTGTTTCAGGGCGGCAGCGATAACCGCTATGGTAGGGTCGCTGTTTTTCTTCCGCGTTAAATCTTCCTTATCGAATTTCGTATCGATAAAAGTGGTATCATAATCGCCTTTCAGAAACGTTTTGTTGTGCAATACGCTTAAATGGAAAGGAATCGTCGTCTTTATCCCTAATATTTTGTATTCACGCAACGCGCGCACCATATTAGAGATGGCCGACTCGCGGTTACGCCCCCAGGAGCATAACTTGGCTATCATCGGGTCGTAATGAAGCGACACTTCAAACCCTGCGTAAGCGGCGCTGTCCAATCGAAGGTTACGTCCCTCCGGCGCTTCCCTTACTTTTATAATGCCGGGCGAAGGCATGAAATTATTCGCAGGGTCTTCGGCATAGATGCGACATTCAATGGCGGCGCCTCTGAATTCGATGTCTTCCTGTTTGTAAGGCAGGCGATTACCTGAGGCTACCAGTATCATGTCACGTACGATATCCACGCCCGTACAAGCTTCGGTGACCGGATGTTCTACCTGCAAGCGCGTATTCATTTCCAGAAAATAGAAATTCTGGTCTTTATCCATCATAAATTCCAGCGTGCCGGCGCTATAGTATCCTATCTTTTTACACGCTTCCACGGCGGTAGCGAGCATTTTCCGGCGCGTCTCTTTCTTTATAAAAGGAGAAGGGGATTCTTCTATTACTTTCTGGTTTCTGCGCTGGATGGAACATTCCCGTTCGTATAAATGAATTACATTGCCGTATTTGTCGCCCAGCACCTGTACTTCTATATGGTGTGGATGTTCAATGTATTTTTCGATATATACCGAATCGTTTCCAAACGAACTGGCCGCTTCGGAGCGCGACATACGGAAGGCTGCATCCAAATCCGCCTCGCTGCGTACCAGGCGCATACCTTTCCCTCCCCCGCCGGCGGCGGCTTTCAACATAATGGGATAGCCTGTTTCTTCAGCCAGTCTCCTCACTTCTTCCGGATCGGTAACGGGGTCTTCCGTTCCGGGAACTACCGGGATGCCGGCTGCTTTCATTATTTTGCGCGCTTCCGTCTTTAACCCCATCTTTCTAATTACGTCGGCGGCAGGCCCGATAAAGATAACGCCTTCTTCTTCGCAGCGGCGGGCAAAGTCTGCGTTTTCAGACAGGAAGCCATATCCCGGATGAATGGCAGCTTTCGTCTTCTTCGCTATCTCAAGGATTACGTCCGGTTTCAGATAAGAGGTATCTTCCATGTTTTCCGAAATGCAGTAAGCCTCTTCGGCATATCTTACATGTAAGGCTCCACGGTCTACATGCGTATAGATAGCCACAGTGGGTATATTCATCACGCGGCAGGTACGGAATATGCGCATGGCTATTTCGCCGCGGTTTGCTACTAATACTTTTTTTATCATCTTTTTACTGTTTAATGATTCATGATGCTCCGTCTTTCGTTAAAGCGGAAGATTGGAATGTTTTTTCGGCGGATTGGATTGTCGTTTATTAGCCAGAAGTTCAAAGCTGCGGATCAACCGGGGGCGCGTTGCCGACGGTTCGATTATCTCATCCACATAACCTAATTCCGCCGCCCGGTAAGGATTGGCGAATTTATCCCGGTAATCATCCTGCAACTCTTTCCGTTTCGCATCCGCGTTTTCGGCAGAGGTAATTTCTTTCCGGAATAAAATATTAACGGCGCCATCCGCGCCCATCACCGCAATTTCGGCAGTAGGATACGCAAAGTTGACGTCTCCGCGGATGTGCTTGGAACTCATCACATCGTAGGCTCCTCCATACGCTTTGCGGGTGATAATGGTTACCTTGGGAACGGTAGCCTCGCAATAGGCATAAAGCAATTTGGCGCCGTGCCGTATGATCCCCTCGTATTCCTGGTTTACACCGGGCAAAAATCCCGGCACATCCACAAAGGTGAGGATGGGAATATTAAAGGCGTCGCAGAAACGGACGAAACGCGCCGCTTTGACGGAAGCGTTGATATCCAGCGTCCCCGCTAAGGCGGATGGCTGATTGGCTACCACTCCGATTGTTTTACCGTTCAGGCGAATATAACCGATTACTATATTCCCGGCATAATCTTCCTGTATTTCAAAGAAATTATGATCGTCGGCAACAGACGTAATCAGCTCTGTCATATCATAGGGTTGATTCGGATTGGGCGGAATTAAATCATCCAGCCTGGCGTCAATTCTGTTCGGACTGTCGGTAGTCGGCAGAAACGGAGGTTCTTCCATATTATTATTGGGAAGAAAAGATAATAATTCCCGTATCTTTAAAATACAATCGATATCATTATCGGCAGAGAAGTGGGCGACGCCGGATTTGGCCGTATGAACCTCCGATCCTCCCAATTCGTTTTTGGTAACATCTTCCTGCGTCACACTCTTTACGACGTCAGGCCCGGTGATAAACATATAACTGCTTTCTTTTACCATAAAAATAAAATCGGTGAGAGCCGGAGAATAGACCGCTCCGCCGGCGCACGGGCCCATAATGGCGCTGATTTGAGGAATAACGCCCGACGCTAACGAATTACGAAGAAATATTTCCGCATATCCGGCCAGTGAACGTACGCCTTCCTGTATGCGAGCGCCCCCCGAATCGTTCAGTCCGATAACCGGAGCGCCCAGTCGCATCGCCATATCCATGATTTTACATATTTTACGGGCATATGTTTCAGACAAAGCTCCGCCAAAAACGGTAAAATCCTGCGCAAACACAAATACGGTCCGTTTCCCGATAATACCATACCCGGTTACTACCCCATCGCCTAAGGGGCGTTGTTTCTCCAGTCCAAAATCATAACATTGATGAATCACAAGTTTGTCTATTTCAACAAAAGTTCCTTTCTCTAACAGTAATTCGATCCGTTCTCTGGCAGTTAATTTACCTGCCGCATGTTGTTTCTCGATGCGGGCTTCCCCGCCGCTTAATTCAGCTTGCCGGTTCAGGGCGTTTAATTGTTCAATCTTTTCTTTCATGGCGTATACAGACTTTTATAAGTTTTGATAAATATAACAGTATCTACTTGAATAAACAGTCCGTATGTTTATATAGTTTATCAATCCGCTTATCAATTTAATTTATTTATTACCGTTCTTTACAAGCGAAAGACGGAAAGAATGTGTTAAAATAGAAACAATTACCATTTTTTTATTCTTAAAATTCAAACAAACTCATTGTTTTTCTTATCTTTGCCGTAATTATTCTAAAAAAGAAATTAAACTTTATATGAAAAAGATAGTATTCATTTTTGCTCTATTGGCGACTACATTGGCTGCACTGTCTCAAGAGACTGATGAAACTGTTATAGAACTGATGAATGGCAGCATTATCAGAGGCGAACTTATAGATGTGGGCGACGGGCAAAGGTTGTATATAAAAACCGCAAACGGGAGCGTTATCTATTTCACCCGTAAAGCGGTAAAAGAAATCGGTAATCAAAAGATATTGCCTACATTAAGAAACTTCAGAAACCCGGTGACCGTTTACTTGCGTAATGGCAGTATAATTACGGGACAATTAACCGAGTTGCAGGAAGGAGGGGAAATGAAAATCGAAACGCCCAACAGAAGTATCGTTTATTTCACCGAAAGAACGTTAAAGGAAGTCGTTTCAAGCGACAGGCCGGCACAAAGGCCAAGAACGGCCGTACCCGACCAACAAACGACTTCCCCCGAAAGAAGAGCAACGCCAAGAACGCAAACTGCTCCGGGGAATCCGTATGCAGTAAAAGAAACGCAAAACGCCCGGCCATTGGATGCGCCCCTGCCCGATATAAGCGGATACAGAGGTTTCTTTGACGCCGGGTATATCATGAAGATGGGAGACCTCTCTTCCAGCCGGATTGAAGTCACCACAAGCCACGGTTATCAAATCAATCCATCCCTTTTTGTAGGTCTTGGCCTTGGCGCTAACCTTTACAGCGACGGTCTTTATAAAAACAGCGTCTACGTTAGCGATACTATCGGAGGGCCTAAAGACGTTATGATGGAAAAAGTAGACTCATTAAATATATCAATCACGCTACCCATTTTTGTCGATGTTCGGTATAATTTTATAACAGAAGGACAAATCATCCCGTTTGCCGGACTGAAAACCGGATACAGCATGGGGTTAGCAAGCACTAAACTCTACGAAGTTGTTGAAAATAAAGAGAGATTTAGAACAGAAACAAAGGTAGCAAGCGTCGGTTTCTACGTAGCTCCTTCTATCGGCGCGAAGTATGTTGTTTCTTCATCATTTGCGCTTAATCTTTCGTTGGGTTATACTATGCAGATGTTTGATCTTTCATACAAAGGCACTAAAGGAGGCCAGAGGGTTACCAATACCTACAAGAAGAATAACGGAGGTATAAACATAAAAATCGGCCTTGAATTTTAATATCGTTCAGTAAGTATAAAAGGATTGTCCCGATACGTTTCCTTTTCATATTAATTCTGCTTTAACAGATTAAAATTTGTTTCATACCAGAGAAGACTGAAAAAACAATATGACGCCTTCAGTAAACCGTTATAGCGCTTTGGAAAAAACATTATAATGGTTTGTCGAAGACATTATAGTGGTTTACTGAAGAGTATATACTGGTTTTTTGAAGAAATAAATACCGCTCTATGGATTGGAGGAACGTTATGCCCACAGGGGTTGAAAAGTAACGGACAATCCTGCTACACAAAAACTTTATTTTTTTCGTTTTTTCCGTCACATTATTCGTAAAGCAGTTACAGTAAGAACAATAAGTGTGACTGGGGTGTGACGGGAGCGTGACGGAACGGTTGCAGACACATCCTTCCGTCACGCTCCGTCACACTCCCGTCACGCTTATTATTCT
>JAITRG010000265.1 GCA_031288515.1 Tannerellaceae bacterium | reverse complement strand
AAGGAAAGGTAAAAAAGTATCGTTTAGCAGGGGAGTTTTCCTGTTGAAAAAGCAGTTCCCGGGCCGGTATCAGGTTTAGCTTCTTTCTTCGCACGTTTTTTAATCTGTTAAAGTAGAATCAGAAAATATAACTATCTTTAGGGCCTGTATTCTAAATTAATAGAGATGGAAGCAAAACATGTAATTTTAATAAGTGGAATGATTATGCTAGGCGCATGTAATTCGGGAACAAAACCGGTTTATCCTGTGACGGAAAAGGATAGTGTGGTAGAGACTTATTTTGGAACGGAAGTGGCCGACCCGTATCGTTGGCTGGAAAATGATACCTCTAAGGCTACCGGAGCCTGGGTGGAGGCGGAAAATAAGGTAACGGCAGCTTATTTGTCGGAAATACCTTTCCGTAATAAAGTCAGGCAACGGCTTACGGACTTAACGAACTACGAAAAGATTGGGACGCCCTATAAAAAGAATGGGAAGTATTATTTCTTCAAAAATGATGGCCTCCAGAATCAAAGCGTACTGTATGTAAAGGAAACCTTAGGCGGCGAAGCCGGCGTATTGTTAGATCCCAATAAATTGTCGGACGACGGGACGGTAGCCTTAAGCGGTATCTCTTTCTCGCATAACGGAAAATATCTGGCCTATAATATCTCGCGAAGCGGGTCTGACTGGAACGAAATATTTGTTATCGACCTGGCAACCGGCAACCGGTTGGACGACACTGTCAAATGGGCGAAATTCGGCGGGGCGTCCTGGCAGGGCGACGGTTTCTATTATAGCGCATACGATGCTCCCGAAGCAGGTAAGGAGTATTCGAATGTGAACGAGAATCACAAGATTTATTATCATACATTGGGAACGCTCCAAAGCGAAGACCGGCTGGCTTATCAGAACCCGGAAGAACCAAAGCGTTTCTACTACGGCAATGTAAGCGAAGATGAGCGTATCCTGTTTATCTACGAGTCCGGCGCCGGAAGCGGTAACAACCTCTTCATAAAGGATCTGACAAAAACAAATGCTCCTGTAACAGCGTTGACCCATGATATGGATTACAGGTACTCGCCCATTGAAGTGATCGGCGATAAAATATATCTGATCACCAATTACGGCGCTCCGAAGTACCGTATCATGACGGCAACCGTCTCCTCTCCCAAACTTGAAGAATGGAAGGAGTTAATACCCGAATCGGAATCGGTTCTTGCCGGCGCTTCCATTATCGGCGGCAAGCTAATCCTTACATACGAGAAGGATGCTTCGCACCACGCCTACGTTTATACGTTGGACGGAAAGCAGGAACATGAGGTGAAACTGCCCACATTAGGCTCCGTCTATTTCAGCGGGGATAAAGACGACAAAGAGACCTTTTATTCGTTCTCTTCTTTTACCTTCCCCGCTACCATTTATACGTATGATTTGGATAAAAATGAATCCGACGTTTACCTGGCTCCGAAAGTAGCCTTCAACCCGGACGAATATACGACTGAACAAGTATTCTATCCAAGTAAAGACGGCACGCAGATACCTATGTTCCTTACCTGTAAGAAAGATTTGCAAAAGGATGGTTCAAACCCGGTACTGCTATATGGATACGGGGGTTTCAACATCAGCCTGAATCCCGGTTTCTCTACGAATCGTCTTGTCTTTCTTGAAAACGGCGGAATCTATGCGCAGGCAAATCTGAGAGGAGGCAGCGAGTATGGAGAAGAATGGCATCAGGCCGGCACAAAGATGAATAAACAAAATGTTTTCGACGACTTCATTGCCGCTGCCGAATATCTGATTAAAGAGAATTACACCAGTAAAGAGAAATTAGCGATTAACGGCGGCTCTAACGGCGGCTTACTGGTAGGAGCCGCAGTAAACCAGCGCCCCGATTTATTTAATGTAGCTGTTCCGGCCGTAGGGGTTATGGATATGCTTCGTTACCATAAATTTACAATCGGATGGAACTGGGCCAGCGATTATGGTACGAGTGAAGACAGCAAAGAAATGTTTGCATATCTCCATGCTTATTCTCCGTTGCACAATATAAAGAACGACGGTACGCCTTATCCGGCCCTTCTTATTACAACAGCCGACCATGACGACCGTGTCGTACCGGCCCATTCATTTAAATATGCGGCCACCTTGCAGGCTGCCGATACCGGAGGCGCTCCCAAGCTTATCCGTATTGAAACGAAAGCCGGGCATGGAGCAGGCAAGCCCATAAGCAAAGTGATAGATGAATACACGGATGTATATTCCTTTATTATGTACAACCTGGGAATGAATCTCTAACAGCGGATACTTAATTGGCGAAGCACATCGCGTATCTTCTCAAAAGTAGTGATCCGTGTAGGTACCAAAGGCAGGCGTAGTTTGTTTTCAATATATCCCATCGCGTTGAGCATACTCTTTACGCCTGCCGGGTTACCGTCTACAAACAATAAATCAAATAATTCCGTAAAGCTGTGGTGGATTTTACGGGCGCTATTGTAATCGCCGGCTAATGCCAAACGTACCATACGGCTAAATTCGCGGGGGAATGCATTCCCTATAACCGAAATAACGCCGATAGCCCCTAAGGTGATCAGGGGGAACGTAATACCGTCATCGCCGGAAATGACGTTGAAATTGGCCGGTTTATTTTTGATAATATCATCCATCTGGGTGATATTGCCCGACGCTTCTTTAATAGCGATTACATTCTTACAGTCACGGGCAATCCGGAGGGTTGTTTCCGCCGTCATATTTACGCCGGTACGTCCCGGCACATTATATAAAATGACCGGCAAACGAGTTGCTTCCGAAACGGCTTTGTAATGTTGATAAAGCCCTTCCTGGGAAGGTTTGTTATAATAGGGAGTTACGGATAATACCGCGTTTACCCCATCAAAATTGCCATGCTTCAGTTTTTCTACGGCAGAACGTGTGCAATTACTCCCTACCCCTACTACAACAGGGATGCGTCCCCGTACTTTGGTAACGATAAGGTTCAGGATTTTAGTTTTCTCTTCTTCCGTCAGCGTGGGCGTTTCGGCCGTAGTTCCTAATACTACCAGGTAATCCGTTCCGTTTTGTAATTGATAATCGGTCAATTTCGCCAACGTATCGTAATCGACACTCTCATTCTCTTTAAAAGGAGTAATCAGCGCTACCCCCATTCCTTTTAAATTAATATCTATCATAAGGAATTTATTCCGTTTCGTTATTCTGCTGTGCAAAAGTAAGGAATTTATATCATTTGGAACGGATTGTCAGCAAATAATATAATATATGCCCAAAGTAATTATTAATATCCGTATCGTCTGTCATCGGTATGGTCAAATCATACATATCCCTGAGAAATGAATTATTTCCAACTTTAAACGGCGACGAGTGTTTCAACAGCAAATATTGCATGGCGTAGTTGTTCTTACGGGTCAGGTCGATTAATATGTCGGCCGGAAGCATATTAAATCTTTCTACCATAGAATCGGTAGGCACGCCTTTCGAATCGAGTTCCTCTTCAAAGATATATAACCAGGATGTATTTACGGTTTCCTCTTTATTCTTTTTGGCAACGTATGCGCAAAGATGAATGTTTTTGGTAAATTCACGCAGTTTCTCTACACAAATTAAAACCTCTTCCCGGTCGTTTAAATTAAATACGACTAAAACATTATCGGCGTCGCTCAACGAACAAAAACGGGCTGTTCTCGCCGTTTTCTTTGCCAAATCCTGTATCTTTTTCTTTATAAAGAAATTTGCGAGTTTCATTCTGACAACATGTTTAAAAATTCTTCCTCATTGATAATTTTTACGCCAAGTTTTGCCGCTTTTTCCAGTTTTGCCGGTCCCATATTCTCGCCGGCAAGGATATAATCGGTTTTCCCTGATACGGAACCGCTGTTCTTTCCGCCATGTTGTTCAATCATGGCTTTGTATTCGTCGCGTGAATGTTTCAGGAAGGTTCCGCTGATTACGATCGTAAGGTCTTTTAATTTTTCCGACCGGTTGGCCAGTATTGTTTTGTTCATACTCATTTGCAGTCCGTATTCTTCCAGACGGGCTGTAATGGCCTGGTTTTTTTCGTTGCTGAAATAATCAAGGATACTCTGCGCAATGCGTCCTCCTATTTCATCTACGTCCGTTAATGTTTCGAGCGTGGCTTGTTTTAAGTTAGCAATGTTTTGAAAAGCGAACGCCAAGCGCTTGGCAACGGTTTCGCCTGCATAGCGAATGCCTAATGCATACAATACCCGTTCAAAAGGTACGGTTTTGGATTGTTCCAGGCTATCCATTAAATTCCGGGCGCTTTTCTCCGCCCAGCGTTCCAGGCGAAGTAAATCCGCTACGGTCAATAGATACAAATCAGCCGAATCCCTGATATAGCCGGCTTCATATAAATCTTCTACGGTTTCGGGGCCTATATTGATATCCATCGCCCTGCGGGTGACAAAATGCTCAATCCGTCCTTTTATCTGTGGGGGGCAACCGGATTCATTCGGGCAATAATGGGCCGCTTCTCCCTGCGGACGGATCAAAGGCGTCCCGCATTCGGGACATTTCTTTATGAAGCTCACCTTATCGCCCATCATCATGGAGCGGGCGTCTTTATCTACTCCTACTATCTTGGGAATGATTTCGCCTCCTTTTTCAACGTATACCGTATCGCCTGTATACAGGTCTAATCCTTCAATAATATCGGCATTATGCAAGGAAGCGCGCTTCACGGTAGTGCCTGATAACAATACCGGTTCGAGGTTGGCAACCGGAGTAACCGCTCCTGTCCGCCCTACCTGAAAGGAAACGGAATTCAACCGCGTAGCCGCCTGCTCCGCCCGGAATTTATAGGCGATCGCCCAACGGGGGCTTTTGGCGGTAAACCCCAGATTCTTTTGTTGAAGTAATGAATTTACTTTTAGCACCACGCCATCCGTAGCTACCGGCAGGTTCTTCCGTTCGACGTTCCAGTACGAAAGATAATCGAAAATTTCCTCCAGGTTATGGCATTTACGCATCACGTCAGGCGCCTTAAATCCCCAGGAGCGGGCATAGTCGAGATTATCATAATGGTTTTGAGCCGGTAAATTTTCTCCCAGCAAATAATAGAAATAAGCGTCTAATTTACGGGAAGCCACAATTGCCGGATTCTGTTGTTTCAGCGTTCCCGAAGCAGCATTTCGCGGATTGGCGAACAAAGGCTCTTCCTGCTCTTCCCGTTCCTTGTTCAAACGGTCAAATTCCGCCCAGGGGAGTAGTATTTCTCCTCTGATTTCAAATTCATCCGGATAACCGCTACCCCTTAGTTTTAAAGGTATGGAACGAATGGTCTTAACATTAGCTGTCACATCGTCGCCGCGGGTTCCGTCGCCGCGGGTTATTGCACGGACTAATCGTCCATGCTCATAGAGTAAGGAAATAGAGGTTCCGTCGAATTTAAGTTCGCATACAATTTCAAAAGGTTCATGCAGCGAACGCATGGTACGGTCGTAAAAATCGCGCACTTCCTCTTCCGAATACGTATTGCCGAGGGAGAGCATCGGGTATTTATGTTCTATTTGTACAAATTCCCTGGAAATATCGCTGCCTACCCGCTGCGTTGGCGAAGCAGGGTCTGCAAACTCCGGATGAGCTTCTTCCAATGCCTGAAGCTCTTTGAGTTTTATATCAAAATCATAATCGGAAATAGCGGAATTGGAAAGCACATAATAATTATAATTATGTTGTTCCAGTTCATCACGTAGCGTTTTTATTTTTTCTTCAATTTCGTTCATCGGCTTTCAGCGTTATTAATATGCCAATGCTACATTATCTAATGCGAATAAACAATCGGCAGTTGACAGCCGGCAATTATAGTAATAAAAGCTAAAATACGTATACTATTTTTCCGCTCTACGTTCATATTTCTGTTTTTTTAAGGATTATTGGATGATTTAGCGGTCAATCTGGTATCCCCAACCGTCTAAAGCCATTTTCCAGTTTTTGTCTACTATCTCCAATGTCCGGTCGTTACAGGTATACTTATTCTTCTTATATCCTTTTTTCCCGTCAAGATAGTTCCGGATGTTTTCTTTTGATTCCTGAAACCCCGGTAAATCAAGCTTCTTATATATATATTCCGTCATCTCAAAGGCGCCGGCCTCAAAATCTTCAAACTTTATTTCCACCAGGTTGCCGGGAGGTATCAGTCGTTTTTCTTCTTCGTATTTATAATACAACCGTCTGAATATTTCTACCGCGTTCGTTTCTATTTCTTCATTCGTAATATCTTGCAGTCGAAGAGGCTGTATTGTGTTCGTGAAAAAATTGCGCGTACTCTCAAACACCGTGTAAGGATTTCGTTTCAGGTAAAGGAATTTAGCGTCGGGAAACATTTCCAGTAAGGTTCTTATCCGTCCTGTGTGCGGAGGGTTCTTACTCAGGAACTGAACGCCTTTTGTATTCCATAAAGAGATTTTTATCAGTCGGAGGAAAGTTTCTTTAAACACCTGGCGTTCTTCTTCGGTAATGGTATTAAACAGCAGGAAACGTTCGCCATACTCCATCATATGCCTGGGCAGGTACCAGAAATTATAATAACTGTAAGGCATCATATTGGAAAGGGCAAACTCTTCTTCCTGCGGTAAATCAACAGCCAGTTCAAGATTATCCACAGGGCGTGAACGAGGCATTAATGCAGATAAACATTTCTTGATGACAGGTTGCCCGGAAAGCATCAGGTGGGGAAATACCGTTTGATAGGTGGTATTATAACCAAAATGTTTATCGCAGGCAAAGACGTTATGTACAAAAGTGGTGCCGCAACGCCAATGTCCTATAATAAAAAAAGGGTCCGTCTCCAATGGCTTTTCATCTAATTTGCGGTATCGTTTTCTTTCAATGGGCAGATGCAGGCTTAGCAGTTGCGATCCCATTCTGGTTAAACGATACTTTTTGCGAAATCCTTTATCGATAATCCTTCCTTCTGTTATGGCGTCGAATGTTTTCGGATTCGCTCCAATAAGCGGCGTGACGGGTAATTTCTGAAAATCCATGCTTTCTTCTTTTTAAATTTTCCTTACTGCTTTCTATTTATCGTTTAACGACCCTGTTTTCAGGGGTCGCGACCCTGTTTTTCAGGAATCTCGACCCTGTTTTCAGGGGTCGCGACCCTGTTTTTCAGCCTCGCGACCCTGTTTTTCAGGCTCTCGACCCTGTTTTTCAGGAATCTCGACCCTGTTTTTCAGGAATCTCGACCCTGTTTTTCAGGAATCTCGACCCTGTTTTTCAGGAATCTCGACCCTGTTTTCAGGGGTCGCGACCCTGTTTTTCAGCCTCGCGACCCTGTTTTTCAGCCTCGCGACCCTGTTTTTCAGCCTCGCGACCCTGTTTTTCAGCCTCGCGACCCTGTTTTTCAGCCTCGCGACCCTGTTTTTCAGGCTCGCGATGCTGCTTTTCAGGCTCTCGATGCTGCTTTAGCGGTTTGATAAGTTTTATTTCTATTCCCCGGCGGCTTAATTCTTCCCTGATTTTCTCTATTGCATGATAATGTTCCCGGCCGATACCCATTTGTTCCAGGTCTAAGACGGCTAATGCGTCTTCGCCGTGCATATCTTCCGCATCAATCTTTCCGATAATCATCCCTACTGCCGAGGTGTTATTCGTAACGGGGTTTATTAAAATAAAGGACCCCGTCTGTTTGTTTGTCTTATAAGAGTCGAAAAACAATTCTTTACCGGCAGTAAGATAAACATGCCCGATTTCATTCAGCGTAAGCCGGTTGGCCCGGGATGGCTCCATTGTATTTACATCTATTTTATAACGGACGCCGTCTATGCGGGCCCTTGTCGTATTTGTTGTATGTTTTATATAGAATTGGCCGGAAATATCCATCGGCTCTTCATCCATCCATACAAGCATTGCTTCGAAATTACGGCCCACCGCAGGTAAGTCGTCCGGATGTGCCAGCATCTCTCCCCGCGACACATCTATTTCGTCTTCCAGCGTCAGGGTAACGCTCAAGGGAGGAAAAGCGTAATCCAGTTCGCCGTCATAGCTTACAATACGGCTCACTTTAGAAATCTTTCCCGAAGGCAGAGCCATAACCATATCCCCTTTACGGACGATACCGCCGGCCACCTTCCCGCAGAATCCCCTGAAATACGGGTTGGGGCGCGACACATATTGTACCGGATAGCGGAAATTCGTATAGTTTCTGTCGAGGTCTACCGGTACGGTTTCGAGATGTTCCAATAAAGGCAGCCCCTCATACCAGGGCGTACGTTCGCTTTTAATAACTACATTATCTCCCTCTAACGCAGACAACGGGATACAGGTAACGTCGGGTATCTCTAACGGTTCGGTAAAGCGCCTGTAACCGGTTACAATCTTATTGAATACGTCCCGGTTAAAATCAACTGAATCCATCTTATTGACCGCCAATACTACGTGTTTGATTCCCAGAAGGGAGATCAGAAAGGTATGCCGGCGAGTCTGGGTAACTACCCCCGTCCGGGCGTCGACTAATATAATGGCCAGGTTAGCCGTTGAGCCGCCCGTTATCATGTTGCGGGTATACTGTTCGTGCCCCGGCGTATCGGCAATAATGAATTTACGGTTGTTCGTACTGAAATACCGGTAGGCTACATCAATCGTAATACCCTGTTCGCGTTCGGCCTTCAAGCCATCGAGCAATAAGGCATAATCGATATGATCGCCGGCACTCCCCATGCGTTTACTGTCACGTTTGAGAGCGTCCAACTGGTCTTCATATATCTTCTTGCTGTCGAATAATAATCTTCCGATAAGCGTAGACTTCCCGTCGTCCACAGACCCGGCCGTAAGGAAACGAAGTAAGTCTTTCTGTTCGTCTTTCTCAAGATACTCCCTGACAGCAGACGATTGATCAGGTTGTTTCGTCATGTTTAAAATCTTCCGTTCGTTAGCTAAAAATACCCCTCCCGTTTCTTTTGCTCCATGCTTCCTTCCTGGTCGAAGTCTATTACGCGGGTGGTACGTTCACTCTTCGTTGTCGTCATCATTTCTTCCACAATCTGTTCAATCGTTTCAGCGTCGCTTCTTACGGCTCCCGTGAGGGGGTAACAACCTAATGTGCGGAAACGGACATTCGTCATCTCAGCTTTTTTACGATATTCTTCCGGCATGCGGTCGTCGTCTGCCAGGATAAGATTGCCGTCTATTTCTACTACCGGACGTTCCTTTGCAAAATATAAAGGAACAATAGGTATCTTCTCCATGCGGATATATTGCCAGACGTCTAATTCCGTCCAGTTGGATAAGGGAAACACACGGATACTTTCTCCTTTATGAATACGGGCATTATAAATATCCCATAACTCCGGGCGCTGATTCTTGGGGTCCCACTGATGGAATCTGTCACGGAAAGAAAATATCCGTTCTTTGGCGCGGCTCTTCTCTTCATCCCGGCGGGCCCCTCCGAAAGCGGCGTCAAACGCATATTTATCCAGCGCGTCCAATAATGCTTTGGTCTTCATCAGGTCGGTATGCACTTTACTGCCATGCGTGAAGGGGCCTACTCCGGCTTTATACGCCTCCCTGTTAGACTCGACGATCAGTTCCCAACCGAATTTCGTCGTATAGGAATCGCGAAATTCAATCATTTCCCTGAATTTCCACTTAGAGTCGATATGCATCAAAGGGAAAGGTACTTTGCCCGGAGCAAAAGCTTTCTCGGCCAAACGAACCATTACCGACGAATCTTTTCCAATGGAGTAAAGCATCACCGGACGTTCAAATTCGGCAGCTACTTCGCGGATAATGTGAATAGACTCGGCTTCTAATTCACGAAGATGAGTCAACTGATAATGTTCAACGTTCAATTTTCAATTCTTATTTTTGATAAAACAACTTCTAATAACATGTTTACCGCTTCTTCTACCGTTAAGCGGGAGGTATCTATCGCCAATGCCGGATTAGCAGGCGGCTCAAACGGAGCCGATACCCCGGTAAAATCCTTTATCTCCCCTTTACGCGCTTTAGCATAGAGGCCTTTGACGTCACGCCGTTCGCACGTTTCCAAAGGAGTACTTATGTATATCTCTAAAAAATCATCTTTTCCGATAATAGAAGCAGCCATTTCCCGCATGGTTGTTTCGGGGCTTATAAAAGCGGCTATCGTTATAACGCCTGTATTCATAAATAATTTTCCAATCTCGGCTATCCGCCGGATATTTTCTATCCTGTCTTCCGGCGAAAAGCCCAGATTGTTGTTTATACCGCTCCTGATATTATCGCCATCCAGCATACAACAGAGCAAACCCCTGCCGTGAAGTTCTTTTTCCAAAGCAATAGCCAGCGTACTTTTCCCGGAGCCGCTTAATCCGGTAAACCAAATCATGAGGCTGCGTTGTTGCAGCAACTGTTCCTTCTCCTTCCTCGAAAGCATTTTGTCAAAGACAGGCGTTAATATGTTTTTATTCATCGGTTCATATTTAAAAAGGCCAGATTAACGGCGTTAGAAATATCGTTGTCAGGAAAACGATGATCGTTAAAGGAAGCCCTATCTTTACAAAGTCCATAAAAGAATATCCTCCAAGCCCCTGTACGATCATATTGGTTTGATAACATATCGGCGTACAGAAACTGGTAGAAGCAGCCACACATGTAACGATAAAAAAAGGCGCCGGATTAACCCCCAATTGTGTAGCCACAGACAGCGCCACCGGAAAACTTAGCGCCGCCGCCGCATTATTCGTAATGATTTGCGAGAATAAAGCCGTAATTATAAAAGTCATGGCCAGCAAGGTATAAGCGCCTGTCGTGGCAGACATATCGATAATAAATTTAGCGGAAACGGCAGCCAGGCCGGAGTTTTCAATCGCTTTACTGATAGCAAAAGCGCAGGCTATCGTAATCAGTATATCCCACGAGATGTATTTGGTGTATTTCCTTGCCGGGAATATGTTTGTCCAAGCCATTATAACAGTAGTAATACACACAAAGAAGAACATGTCAAACTTTACATCCGGCCATGTTTCTTTCACTACCGGCAGTTCTCCTGTGGTAGCGCCCGTTATCATAAAAATAAAGAGCCCCAGGGCAAGCCATCTTTTTTTATTCGAGACAGGCGCCTCTTCTTCTTTTCCATTGGCTAATGTAAGAAAGACTCTTGATTCGCCCCAGGCAGGGATAAAGGAATCGTCAGCCCATAATACCAAAGTGTCTCCTTCCTGTAAGATAACATCGTCCGGATTGCCGGTAACATATTGTCCTCCTGTTTTGACTCCCTTAACGGTTGCTCCGTAATGACGGGTAAAGTCAAATTCGCCTAATTTTTTATTAATACCCGGAAATCGCGGGCCTAAGACCGCTTCGATACAGTGAAGGCCTCCCTTTTCGTCTTTGCCTGCAGGCTCATCTTCTCTATTCTCCCTTGATTCCGGCAATAGTTTACTGGAAAAGAATAGCAGGAAAAGGATACCTGCAATGGCAACAGGCACGCCGATTTTAGCTATTTCAAACATAGATAACCCTTCATATCCGGCTTCCATTATCATACCGTTTACAACCAGATTGGTGGAAGTTCCTATCAAGGTGCAAATCCCTCCCAGGCTAACGGCAAAGGTTAATGGTATCAGAAACTTTGCAGGAGGCAAACGAATACCCTCCGCCCATCTTTTGATAACAGGAGCGAAGATAACAACCATAGGAGTATTGTTCAGAAAGGCCGACATCCCTGCCAGGACGGGAAGCAGCCTCATTTGCGACCTGACAACAGTCGTTTTTCCTTTGGGGAGGAGTTTTTTAAATAATTGCGCTAACGTGCCGCTCTGACGGATTCCTTCGCTGACAAGAAAAAGCATGGCAACGGTAATCATTCCCTTATTGCTGAATCCTTCAAGCATTTCCCTCGGCGTTAATATACCTGCACAGAGGAATAATACAACGACAGATATTAAAACCATACCCGGACGCATTTTATCCCATATCAACGCAGCAATCATCCCGGCTAAAGCCGACAACACAAATATAATTTCAAAATTCATACTTTACAGACTTCTTCAATAATCCTCAAGAGATAAATTGCAAAAGTAAAAAAGAATATCCTTAAATCCGCAGATATTTGTATTTACCAGCAATTTGCCCGGACAGGCCGTGTTGATAAAAAACATCATGGGGATAAAAACCTTATGCTCAATTTCTATAAAACGGTTGTATGAGAGCTGTCTGGAGAATACTTTCTTCAAATGTAAAGGCTTGAAGTTTTATAATTCCTGATAATCGAATCCTTCGGATACTTTGTCTCTCTCTGTTTCGAAATTATGTCATTCGACAACCTGCTTTATCCGCTACAAAGGCGTATTGGTTATTTTCAGCGTACGAATACCCAATCGCGGAATTTCAGTTTGTAAAGAATATGCTGTCCCAATAACCGAAACGACAGGCGTAGCGCTCACTTCGCCATTCAATTCCACCCATTCTATCTTTTCGGCTCTGCCGAAATAAGTAATCTGTTTCGGCGTATTGTCGCTTTGCGCGTTGAACAAACGGATATACATATCGTTTCCTTTGTACTCTACCGCGGACAGTTCGTAGGCGTTGTCTTGTATTCTCAGGAATGAATTTTCCAGCGAATCTTCAATGGCGATAGTTGTCAGAACGCCTATTATCGGCTCGTGCGCCTGTTCGCTTTTTGTCCATATACGCTTTTCATCCCATACTCCTTTATGCGGTAGTAAGGCATAGGATACGCTGGTTGGGCGGTTGATGATGTAGTTACGTCCCCAAAGACCTTGTCCGCTGAATTGTAGCGTCAGTGCAAGCGGATGCTCTTCGCCGTGTACGTAGCTGGTGGTATGGTCGGTAAACATGGTCAGGCCATAGTCTTTTTGCCTGCTTGCCAAGTCTACCCAGTTAAGGATAATATTGTGCTTGATTTTATTCCAACTGTTGAAATGCGTATTTGCATTCCGGCTCATACAAACATCATACGGCGCATCTTTATATATTTGTTGTTGCTGGATAGTAGCAGGGAAACATACCAATAATTTGTAACGGTCGTCATAAAAGGCTTTGCGCGGATCGGACGCGCTGAAACTAATACCGGGCTCTCCGATGGCGGGATTACCCTGCCAGTCGATATAAACCGTCATATCAATCTTTTCTTCTCCCTGCATCAGGCGAATTGTTTGCGTAAAGGGATGTTCGCCAATCATACCATCGATAGCAATCTTAACCGATACCGCTCCTTCTTCAAGGATGCGAACCGTTGCCGGCTGCTGTGAACTGGAGATATAATCATTTTTCACGCCGAAGAATCCTCTCAATTCATTGAAACGCCATTTACTGCGAGAATCGACATATTCTTTATTATCCGGTTTCTTCGCTTTCAGACTTTCAATAGTTCCGCCTTTGGCCGGGTCGATGACGAGTGTATACAAATCGCTCTCCAATATATATTTGCCGCTTTTTTGCGTTACTTCAGGAGCTAATGGCGCGGCTATTTTAGCATTACGTATATTACAGGTAGTATATCCGAAAGAAGGTACTTCGCCCCTGAATAACAGGTACGATTCTCCATTTTCCTCTATAATCTGCGCCGATTGTTCTATTCCCTGGTTACTGGTGACTGCCCAATCCTGATTTTTCCACATAGAGGGTACCCGGATACGGACGATTTCGTTGCGTTGCGCCGCTAATGTATTATATAGACGAATCGACGAACTACCTTCTCTGTTCAAGGCAGCCAAACTCCTTTCAATAATCGTCCGGCTGTTTTCATTCGTTACCGATGTCCATTCCGACACATGTTGCGCCCAAGTGCGACCGCCTTGCAAATTGTTGTATGGCACAATCCAGCAATCATGATGTTGCGAGAGTAATAGTCGTACCCAACCTTCGTCTATCAACTCTTTTGGATAGCGGCTATTGGCACGCATCATTTTAGTAAGCGCCGCTATCTTTTCGGCCTGTACAATATTGTTTTCGGCGGTGCGTACTTCCTGTGCCAGCGTCTGCATCACCTGACTTCCCCAAACAAGGCTGGTAAGTACGTCTTCCTGTGTGAAATGCCAGTCGTCGTTAGTTGCGCCGGCAGTAAAATTAGCGATATAATTCCGCCAGGTTCTATAATGAGTTGGCGTATAAAATCGGGAAGTATCATTTCCCAACCAGGGGCCACGGTTCCATCCGTTGCTCCAGGCGGCATCTTGTATGCACATACCTGTCGGGTTCTTGATACCGGCCTCAAAACACTTGCGTATGTATTCTTTGGAATTATACGAGGCTATTGTTTGCCAGGTTGATCCGGGCTTTAAATCCTCGCAGGCATAACGGGGGACGGCGAGTATTTTCGTTCCGTCGGGTCCAATCCAGTTTACTAACTCTCCGCCATATGCTGCTGTGTACCCTCCCCACATCGTATTTGGATTTTTAGTAGAAGCATATGTAAAACCAAGCGATTTCAACAAATAAGGCAATGAACTGGTAAAACAAGGTTCTTCGGCAGAATAGGTGGTAAACTGCACTGTAGGGAAATGTTTACGCACCATTTCCATCCCATAGGTAAATTGCCGGATATTACTTTCGCCGGAAGTCCCGAAGAAATAACTCTGCGCATACGAAGGATTCACATATTCGATGCGACTGGCGTTAACCGACTGTTCTTTAAATAACTTTTGGAATTTGGCGTATCCTTCCGGATCGCGCAATTTCACCACATCCCACGATTCGGGTTCTATTTCGATACTGATTGCCCAATCCGGATTTTCCGTTAATTTATCACTCATAAAATTTGTCTGCCCCAATGGATAATGTCCATAAATCCCCCCATGGTATCCATCTATAAAGTAGGCATTTTGCGTATATGCGTTTATGCTAAGCAAAAGGATAGTAACTATCCATAAACAGTTTTTCACTTCTTTCATGATATTATATTTTTTCGATTAAGAAAACTAATTTGTCCGGTTTATTCTCCGAATAGATACGGTTTATTAATTGTTGTTGTTCGTTTACGCAATCTTCCCGTATTCCTTTGTTCCTGAATTTCAGCCAGTATTCGCCATTCCACTGAAGGAAAATATCATTCGGCGCATATTTCCTCAGCGTATCTACTGCTGCATCATTACAAGCCCACAACATACTGGTTTTACGCATCAGGTTATATTCTACCCAGAAGAATTCGCGCATCTGACGTTCTTTCAGCCACCGCTTTTCGTTCAATTCCATTATTTTCAGAGCTTTCTTATATTGAGGCGTATGTTTCAATCCGGCCATATTGATGCCTCGTCCTAACTCCTGAGCCGTAAACCGTTTGATTATTTCTCCGTTTATTTTTAATAGATGGTAACCATTGGAAAGCCCTTTTATACACAATCCTTCATGATTCATCTCGTCCATAAAAGGGATTACTTTCATGGCGTCTGCCGGCGTTTGCTTTTCGTTCTCATAAGCCGCTTCACTCACCGGAAAAGGTAACGAGTTGGCTTGATAGATAAACGAAATTTGTTCCGGCTGAATGGTCAGTCCGGACAGACGGCAATTCTCCGCTTTTTCTATCTTTTTATTTTGCGAGTCAATCAAGATATCGGCTACAGGTTTTCCGGCAAGGCCTTGTGCTTTCAGGAAAAAATAAGCCATTACCGTATGCCCGTCTGTCGTAGGATGAATACGATCTCTCCCGCAAAGAGTAAAACCCGGATCAACCTGTTGCTCTCGCGTATTGATATCTACCATCGGTTGATTAAAATCTACAAAGCCCCATTTGTTTTTCCTGGCAGATTCTTCAAGAAGCATACCGATTTGCTGTATTCGTTTATTTTTACCAATCAAAGGGGCGCCACGCCCGAATCGCGCTGTTTCTTCATAAGGAGATCCACCGATTAATATCTTTTCCGAACGGGTATGTTTTTTACAGGCTTCTTCCAACAGAACATACGCTTCATATGCTTTTTTCAGATGTGCCATAGCCACAGAATCGGCGCCCTGTCTTTCCGGCGGCATATACCCCGTGTCATTCATTCCGAAAGTAAGCGTCAATACAGTCGGTTCATGTTCAAGAACTTTATCCAGCCGTTCATATATTAAACCGGCTGTATCCCCACCGATACCTTCATTAAATATGTCGATCCGCATATCCGGGAAACGAGTCATATAATACAGCCATATGTATGCATGATAATGTCCTCCACAGGTTATACTGTTCCCTGCAAAGACTACTCTGTCTCCCTGTTTGAATGGTTTCAACTTCTGTGCATACAGTAAGGAAGAGGAAGATAAAAGACAAAGAAAACAAACAAAAATCAGAAAATTCTTCATATCCGATAGAATTAAACGTGCATCGAAAAAAAGAATACAATCTTTTATAAAGAGACTGTATTCTTTTTTGTTAAAAAAATTATTCACCCAATAACGGATTCATCTCTATTTCCCTGTAATGAATCGGGAATAGTAAATCGGTCTCTTTGAATGCATACTCATGGTTAGGAGCTTTATAACCTATCAACGGAACGATTTTGTTGGAAACCGGGTCGAAAGCCTTACGGGTACGCAGCATATCAAACCAGTTTTGCAACTCGAAACAAAGTTCGAAGAAACGTTCCTTATATACTTGATCGGCCGTAATCGACGCAGGTTTGTTTTCGGATGGAAAAGCGCGATTGCGAACTTGGAAATAGACATCTACAGCCACCTGATCGGAGGTTGTTCCGCCATCTGCATTTGCTTTTGCTTCCGCACACATCAGCAAAACATCCGCATACCGCAACAACGGTAAATTGGCTCCGCTGTTACCTCCGGCACGTTCTACCTCATCATCCCAAAATTTATAAATATGGGGATAACCGATTTCGACGATTGTCTCCGGATCATTATATTTGGGCAAACGCATATAGAAAAACGCTTGATCGGCCTTCCGCTTGTCATTATCGTCGAAGGCGTCGTAAAACTCCTTCCGCGGGATCAAACCACCCCCATAGGCCGGCCGGTTCGATATTGGAAAGTCGGGATAAGGCATTAAACCGTAATGGAAAGGCGAACTGTTATTCACAGGTTCGCGCTGGATCATAAAGATATGCTCGCCTGCGTTTTCATTGGCGGAAGCCCGCAAATCGGCATAGTCATCAAACAGGTAGAACTGTCCGCTATTTATTAATTCCCTTGCCGTTTCATAAGCTTTCTGGTAATATTCCGTCCCTTTCTGCAACGGATATCCGGCCATTGTCAGGTACACTTTTGTGAGTAAGGCCTTCACGGCGCCTTTTGATACATGTCCACTTTTATCCGTCCAGGGAAGGTCTAATGAAGCGGCTTTTTCCAAATCGGCTACGATCAGGTCATAAATGGCTGATACCGGCGATTTCGGGATTTGTATATTATTCAAGTCCCTGGTCGATTCTGTTTTTAACGGACTATCCCCGTACAGTTGAACGACAAAGAAATAGTAGTAAGCCCGCATAAAATAAACCTGAGCCAGGTAGCGATCTCTTGCTGCCGTACTAATCACATCCGAAGAAATATCAGTCAGGTTTTCAATCACACTGTTACAATTTTCAAGTGGTATATACAGCATTTGCCAGAATGTCCGGAAACGACCATTTGTATTATCAAAACCAGACAACAGGAGGAATTGATTTTCCGCGTCGGTGGCTGAACGCGAGCGATAGCAATGCCCTACTATATACTCCAGGTTGAAATATGTAACGGTAGCGATTTCCATATCCGTCGTCAATAAAGAAGTCAGGCCGCTATATGTGCCGTTGACGGCGGCGTTTACCTGAGCTTCCGATGTATAATATTCCGATGGCGTAAGAAATGTTTTGGGTTCTTCTTCCAAAAAGCTATTACAAGCCATACATATTGTTGATACAGCTATTATAAGTATCTTTTTCATGTCTATTATGAATTTAATGATTAGACATATTCTATTAGAAATTTACTCCTAACGTAAAGGCAAATGTCCTTGGTTTAGGATAGGTATAAAAGTCAATTCCCTGCTCAAAAACAGCATCATAACTGGTTACTTCCGGATCGCTTCCTGTATAATTCGTGAACAATAAAGCATTTTCTACATTAAAACCGAGCGACAAAGATTTTATATGTGCCTTTGTCAACAATTGGCTGCTGAAATCATACTTAAGCCCAATATTACGTACACGAAGGAAAGAACCGGGTTCGCAACTATATGAATCCACATCGTTTTCATAGCCGTCACCCGGCAAACGCAGACTCACGATCATGCCGCCCTGGCTGTCTGGTTGCCAGGCTTTTTCCAAAATACCGCCATACGCATTAGAGAATGTTACACGGTTTTCCATCAGTTGACGGGTAAAGTTGATGAGCTTATTGCCATATGCCCAATGTAAATCAAACATAAAAGTAAACCCTTTATATGAAATTGAATTGTTCATATTCATCTCAAATTTAGGTGTTCCAAGGCCGATATAATCTTGATCTTCACCATCTTTAATGCCATTTCCATTCTTGTCCCAGTATTTCAGGTCACCGGGTTTTTTATTGTATTTGGCTGCTTCTTCGGCTTCATCCGTACCCCAGGTACCCAGGCGCACATATCCATACAACTGATTCAGCGGCCGGCCTTCTACGATACGTCCTCCCCATTTACCAATAATATTTCCGTTGATGTCGATTACCATCGAACGGTTCATCGTATAATTTAATATGGTAGTCCACAATAAATCGCGACTTTGTATATTACGTGTTGTCAATGATAATTCAATCCCCCGATTCCGTATCTTACCTAAATTCGTCCATGAATTACTATATCCCGTTGTTGACGGTATTTGTAAATTATACAAAAGGTCTGTTGTTATTTTATTATAGAAATCGGCCTGAAATTCTATCCGTCCCATGAACAGACTAAGGTCTAATCCGGCATTGAATTGATTCGATTTTTCCCATTTCAAATCCGGGTTGCTGATCCGATCCAAACGAACGGCTGATTCGAGTGATTTATTAAACGGAACAGTACTATTGGCATAGCTGGCCATTGTTCTATAATTACTGATACTGGCATTACCTACGCTTCCATAACTGGCACGTAATTTTAAATCTTCAACCGTTTCTTTAACAGGTTCGAAGAATGCTTCGTTTGAAATACGCCAAGCTGCCGAGAATGAAGGGAAGAAACCATATCGGTTATTCTCTCCGAATCGCGAAGAGCCGTCATAACGGAATGATGCGCCAAGCAAATAACGGTTGTCATAATTATAATTTGCTCTTGCATAATATGAATTCATCTTGCTATCATAATAATCAGAGCGTGTCCGGCTACGAGAAGTTCCTACTTCAAGGTTATTATATTGGAAGAAATCATCGAAGAAATTATCGACGCGTGCATCCGTTTTCGTGTATTTTTCATAATACCAACTGGCGCCGGCAACAACATTCAGGTTGTGAACACCCCAAGTATTGTCATACGTAAGGTAGTCTTCATTCGTCCATGCGTTATTTACATGATGCTCTCTTTCCGCCCGGCCATTGTATGACTCTCCATAACCAAACAATGTACTCGGCAAATAGAGCGATACCATCCGGTTTGCATCCTGACGGCTAAAACTGGTGGTAAGCGTTAGCTTATCTGATATTTTGAATGTACCGATAACATTCGCTAATACATATTGACGCTCTATTATCCTTTTTCTTTCTTTTAATATTTTTACCGGATTTTCAGCATCTTCCGCACCTGGATAATTACCTTTTCGTGAATAGCTGCCATCTTCATATTGTACCGGCATAAATGGTAAAAATTCCAATGTATACCGTGAAATGGCGTTTTCGGATTCACGAGTTTTTGTGTTACCTATATTCATTACTGCCTGTAAACGGAACCAATCTTTTAAATCCCAACTAAGGTTCAAAAAACCGGTCAGTTGTTTGCGGTAAGTTTCTAACATAATACCCTGATTGTCGCGGTATGAAACATTCGCAACGGACGTTAATTTATCACTGCCGCCTGTAAATGAAAGCGAATGTTGATGAGAGAATGAATCACGGGTTACTTCGTCTTGCCAATCGGTATTATACTTTGGCGTACCATCGGCATTAAACAAATCAGCTTTACGGGCAAAGTTATTGTCAGGATTTAAATGCGGAGCAATACGCCCCGGAGCATATTCATACGCTCGCCTGAATACTTCGAGACTCTCGTAAGCGTCCAGCACATCTACCTTGCGGGCCAATGTTCCTGCGGAAAGGACCGTATTGTAAGAAATATTAGCGGTATTCTTACGCCCTTCCTTTGTTGTAATCACTACGACCCCGTTTGCGCCACGAGAACCATAAATTGCAGAAGATGTAGCATCTTTTAAGATATCTATTGATTTGATGATGTTCGGGTCGATCGTTTCCGGGTCTACGCCCACAACACCATCTACTACATATAAGGGCGCCGTATCTGAATTAATAGAACCTGTACCGCGAATTTTAATTACAGGGCTACCGCCAGGGGCTCCGGAATTAAGCATAATGCTTACGCCGGCTACTTTTCCTTGCATACCTTGGAAAATATTGGAGGCCGTAGGCCTTTCTTGTAAAGCATCGCCACTAACGGAATTAACCGAAGTCGATATATTCCGTTTCAGCATCGTACCATAACCTACTACCACTACTTCGTCGAGCGTCTTTGTATCTTCTGCCAGACGGATTACCAAGGTAGTACGATTTCCAATCACAACCGATTGTTCGGTATATCCTATGTATGAAACAGTCAGCGTAGCGTTCTGCGGAACTTCTAATGTGAATGTGCCGTCTATATCAGTTACTGTACCCATCGTAGCGCCCGTCACTACTATGTTGACTCCGATAATCGGCATATTATCCAGGTCGACTACTGTACCGGTAACGATTTTTCGTTGTTGGGTAATAGCGTTTTTCTTCAGGACGGTAATATGTTTGTCGATTATTCTGTAAGCCAAGTCGGTATCTTTCAATAGTGCATCTAAAACATCCGTTACTTGTTTATTCGTCACATGAATATTGACTTCTTTGCTGTTGTCAATATCTTCACTTTTATAGAAGAACATAAATTCTGTTTGTCCTTCTATCAGAGTTACCACATCATAAAATGTTCCGGCTTTTACATCAATGGAGATGTGTGTCTTCTGTGCATAGGTCTCTGCCGATATATGCAGAACGCCTATAATTAAGAAAAACAGTGTGATTTTCATAATTGACTTGATTTTTTTGTACAATAGATTATCACTTTTCTGGATTTTTTCCATAAATTTGTCTTTATTATTATATTAATGACTTGCTCTTCTTCGTCTTAAGAGTCGCAATCTGTAGCGAAGAAGGCGATTAATCGGATAAATAATAGAATAGTTTCGGATCGGGAATGAGAACAGCATTTCCGATCCCTTTTTTTCAGGGGATCATTTCATAGGCATCAAAATTTTACAGGTTACAAAACTATTTTTTTACTGATAAAATTATCTCATCACTTGTTATTTGATAATTAAACTGTTTTTCCGAAGTGATTACTTTTAAGACATCTTCTATCTTTTGGCCGAGAGAGAAGGTTCCGGTATAACGGATATCCTTCAGGGTTTCGCTTTCAATACGGAGGGCTACTCCATATAAATTTTCTAACCGACGGACGATGGTTGACAATTTTTCGTCTTTAAACCTATATTTACCGTCTATCCATGAATTTGCTATTGTGGCGTCTACTTTGTTTAATGAAACCGAGCCTGTTGTATTATCAACATAAGCCTGTTCTTCAGAGGTCATAAACATCTGGCTCATTTTCTTTCCATTCTCATCATAGGATTCCAATAGTATTTTGCCTTCTGCTAATGTAATTGTACTGTAAGGGTCTTCTTTATAAGCAAGTACATTAAACCAAGTTCCTAAAACCGTTATTTCCTGCCTGCTTAATTTGACAATAAAAAGCTTTTTATCATCCTTCGCCACTTTGAAATAAGCTTCTCCATCCAAATAAACTTCTCTTTTATCTTTTCCAAATTCAGTGGGATACTTAAAATGAGTAGCTGAGTTGAGAATCACTTCACTACCGTCTGATAGTATAACGAGATTGGCTTTTCCTCCTTTTTCAACTGTTATTTCATTAAAGCTAATCGGTGGATCAGGCGTAAATTTTCTAATGAGTTCATGCATACCGAAACCAATACAGACAGCCATAACTGCTACGGCTGCATATCGTAAGCAGATAATCCGAAAATGATTTGTTCTTTTCTTTCGAACGGTTGAGCCTGCATTGATCTTTTCATATAACGACTCCCATTGCTTATCGTAAGACCTGCCTTTCAGATAGGTTGATAGTCTTTGTGAATCATATAGTTTTTTCAACTCGAAAAAGAGGCTTTTGTTTTCCTCCTTTTCGTGTATCCATTGATCGAGCTCTTTCAAGCTGCCTTCGTCTATTTCTTTTTCGAAATAACGTATTATCAGCTCTTCTATATGATCATTAGATGTCATGTATCTTCTCTTTATTATTTAAACGACAGAGCCGGAAAATATACTTATATAATGGCCGATATTTCGACTTATTTTATGACTGCAAGGCATTCCGTATTAATTTCAATGCTTTATACAGTTGTGCTTCCACTGTACGGCGTGATATATTCAACATATTTGCTATTTCGGATGACTTTTTTTCATGCAGGTATGATAAGGTGAAGATTTCTCTGCATTTTTCAGGCAATTTCTCTATTTCATTATATATTGAAGCAATTCGTTCGTCTTCCTGAAATAAAAAAACAGGGTGATCGTTGTATTGTAATTCTTCTACTTTCAGTTTGTGTACGATAGCGCTAATATAATTTTGTTCTACCGACTGATGTTTCAAATAATCCAAACAGGCATTCCTGATAGCATTGAACAGATAGGTTCTTAATCCATTTTCAGATAATAAAAAATTTTTCTTTTGCCATACTTTAAGAAAGATATTCTGAACAATATCTTCCGCTGTTTCCCTGTCGACATATTTGTTTGCAAAATAAGTCAACCGGGAAGCGTTCTTCAGATAGAGTTCTTTGAAAATCTCTATAGAGTGGCTGCCTTCCATTAGTTTCCGAAATCTTTATCAGGCACATCCGTAAGCGTAAGTTCTAATGTGCCTCCTTTTATTATATCCTGATAATCAATATAACATTTGTTATAATTGCTTCCGTTTAATTTAGCCGATTTGATATATACATTCTGGGGGCTGTTATTGGCAGCGATTATACTGAATGCTTCTCCGCTGGCGAGGTTTATATCAATGCGATCGAAAACCGGCGACGTTATCTCGAAACGTGTTTCACCCGGACAAACCGGATGGATACCGGCAGCGCTCAACACATACCAGGCTGACATTTGTCCGACGTCTTCATTTCCTACCAACCCCTCTACGCGGTTGCTGTAAGCGTTCTCGCAAATATAGCGCGTCCACTTCTGCGTCTTCCAGGGCTCGCCCAACCGGTTATATAAATAAGGTATATGGTGAACCGGTTCGTTTGCATGGTTATAGTATTCATTCCACAGGAAATGGGAGGGCGTTTTTTCAAACATATTATCCAGATCGGCAAGCGTTTGTTCGCGTCCTCTCATTAATTCCGCGAGGCCTTCGATATCATGAGGAACAAACCAGCCCTGCTGATAGGGATTACTTTCAACGCAACCATACCCCTCTTTCAACCGGCCTTCTTCCGGCCAGGGATAAAAAGAGCCGTCTTCCCGGCGAGGGCGAAAACTATTCTTTTCTTTATCAAAGATATTTTTATACGAACCGGAACGTTTCAGATATGTTTGCCGGTCGTCCGTATGCCCTAACCAACCGGCTAATTCGGAAACGCACCATTCGTTATATCCGTGCTCTAATGTATTGGAAATCCCTAAGGGGCCGGGGGAGTAACCCGGTTCGCCGTTTCCAAACATTTCAGAAGTGTTTATGGCATACCGGTAAGCTTTCTCAATATCATAATCCCGGATACCTTTCGCGTACGCATCCGTCAAAACCGAAATCGCCGGATTGCCTAACATACATCCTGTATAGGCATTGAGAAATTCCCATCGTTCAAAATACTCCCGTCCGCTTTGTCCGGCCATTGTAATCAACGAATTCAGCATATCGTTTATCACATCCGGGTTAATGATTGTCTGAAGCGGCATCTGACTGCGGAATACGTCCCAACCGCTGAATATCGTCCGTTTGGTAAATTTACCGGATGCGTGTATTTGGTAATCGCCGCCTACATAGCGGCCGTCTACATCCGCATACATCCGCGGGTCTATCATTGTATGGTACAAAGCGGTGTAAAAGGTGGTTTTTTGATCGTCGCTGCCGCCTTCTACCGTCATCTTTGCCAAAGCGTTATCCCAGCGCAGGCTGTTTTTCTCTAAGAGCGTATCGAAATCCCAATCGACCATTTCGGCTTTCAAGTTCTTTTCGGCTCCGTCCATATCGACAAAAGATATGCCGGCTTTCAGATAAACGACCTCCTCTTTTGCTGTTTCAAATTCAGTAAAAAAGCCAATATGTTTGCCTTCAAATTCATTTGCGCCCCGGATGATTTCAGCGCCTGCTACTATCTGTTGGTAGGCGTCGCTTTCTATATCTTCACGCTTACGGCTTTGCCCTTCGGGGATATTGGCGCTCCATACGCCATAGTCTGTTAATGGTTTGGAGAATTGGGCGTAAAAATGTACCGTATACAGCGCTTTGCCGTCGCCATTGCCCCAGCCTCCGCCTGCGGGCGTACATTCCATCCATCCTTTTATGGTATGGTTGTCTACTATCTTTATGTATTGGCGGGTAGAGGATCCTCCTACTCTTCTGGCCAGGTCTATCTGAATACGGGATTGTTTGTTTTCCGGGAATGTGAAACGTAATATACCGCTATGCGGGGCGACTGTCGCCTCCGTTCTTATGCCATAATCGGTTAATTCTACGGCATAGTATCCTGCTTTCGCTGTTTCGGACTTTTTATCATACCGGGAGCGGTATCCTGATTCGGGATTATCCGGTTTGCCTGCATTTGTTCTCATTTCGCCAACGGCAGGCATCACCAGGAAGTTTCCCAAATCGCCATACCAGCCTATGCCGCTCATTTGTGTAAAAGCAAAGCCTTCAATCGTTTCATGTTCGTAACTATACCCCGAGCCGTTGTCGCCGCCGGTAATGGTATTCGGGCTCAACTGAACCATTCCGAAAGGAGAAGTAGCCCCGGGTATTGTTTTACCCAATCCGTGATATATTCCTGCCGCCCCTATGCTGGTACTGGCGCCGATAAACGGATTCACATAATCGGACAGGCGTTTTGTATCCGGTTCGGCTTTTTCATGGCACGAAGAGAAAGTCATTAGAATAAAAGCCGGCAAAACGCAGAAGATTCTTTTTTTCATGATATAAGTTGTTTTTATATGGGTATTCCTGTTGTTTCATTATCCCCAATAAAAAAACGACAGGAATACGATATTTACTTATCCCCGCGAAGGGAAAAAGGTTATTATTTATCGTAGCGGGATATACCGGACAAAGGCTTCTATTGCTTCGTATGGAGCCAGGCCCAAGTCTTTGTATAATTCGGCCGTCGCACGGTTACGGTCTTCGGCACGTTGCCAGAAAAGGCGTTCGTCATCGCCTAAGAAAGGAGCGCTTTCCATTTGCGACTGGTGTTTCAGGATGGCATTTCGTTTATGATGCAATTGTTCGGGACTCATCGGCACGGCCATTTCAATATGGTCCATTTCCCATTCTGCCCAAGCTCCCCGGTACATCCAGATACGGCAATCCTTCATCCATTCTTCATCTTTCAATTCATCTATTGCGGCTAGCGCTGCATCCAGACAAACTTTATGTGTTCCGTGAGGGTCGGCCAAATCGCCGGCTACAAATATCTGATGCGGCTTCACTTCTTCCAGGAAATCGCGGATAATTTTAACATCGGCTTCACTGAGGGCGCTCTTTTTTACCATCCCTGTTTCATAGAAAGGCAGGTCGAGGAAACGGATATGATCGTCATTGGCGATACCGCTATACCGTGCTCCTGCACGGGCTTCTTCCCGGCGGATGGTTCCTTTCATAAAGAGAACGTCTCCTTTTTCTTTTTCTCCTTCCACTTTCTCGTTACGAAGGAAGTAGGCTATTTCTTCCGCTTTTTTCTTTAGCGTATCATTTTGAGGCGAATATCTGGAGCAAACATCCCGCAGGTATTCACAATACCTGATTACTTCTTCGTCCCCTACGGCAATATTGCCCGACGTCTGGTAGGCTACATACACGTCATGTCCTTGCTCGCACAAGCGGTTGAATGTGCTTCCCATTGAAATAACATCATCGTCGGGATGTGGGCTGAAGATGATCGTTCGTTTAGGATAGGGCGTTGCCCGTTCGGGGCGATTGGTATCGTCGGCATTGGGTTTACCGCCCGGCCATCCGGTTATGGTATGTTGTATGTCGTTGAAAATATCGATATTCACCTGGTAGGCCGAACCAAACTTTGCTAATAAGTCATTCAGACCGTTTTCGGTATAATCTTTATTTGTTAATTTCAGGATAGGTTTTCCTGTTAACTGGCAAAGCCATACAATGGCGCGACGGATCATTTTATTATCCCATTCGCAGTCTGTAACCAGCCAGGGATGGCTTATCCGTGTCAGTTGGGAAGCGGCAGAAAGGTCTGTCGCTACTTTTACGTTATTCTGGTTTTGCAGGTAAGACGCCGGGTTAATATCGGTTACTTTTCCTTCGATAACTTCCTTCACAATACGGGCTTTACTTTCTCCCCATGCCATTAATACAATTTCTTTTGCATGGAAAATGGTAGACAGCCCCATGGTGATAACGCCTTCCGGGACATTATCTATTGATTTGAATACCTTGGAGGCTTCTTTCCGCGAATCGTTATCCATCAGGATTAGGCGGGTGATAGAGCTAACGGTTGTACCAGCGCCGTTAAAGCCGATATTTCCCGCATGGCCGATACCTAACAGCATATAATCAATCCCGCCCCATTTTTTTACATCTTCTTCATAATCCCAGCAGAAATCATGAATATCTTTTTTGGACAGAAAACCGTCCGGCGAATAAATATTCTCAGGCTTTATATCTATATGATCAAGAAAGTAGTCTTTCAGGTAAGACAAATTACTGAAGGTTGTACTTTTTAACGGATAAAACTCATACAGATTAAAGACCACCACATGCTGAAAGCTAAGGCTTTCTTCCGTGTGCATACGTACCAATTCCCTAAAAATGCTTTGTGGCGAACGGCCTCCCGGAAGCCCTAACACGAAAGGCCGGCCGGCTTCTTGCTTTTTACGGATTCGCGAGGCTATTTCCTTGGCGATGGCCAAAGAACCTTCGTCGGCCGATTCGTATATCGTTGTAGGGATTTTTTCAAAACGAGCCAGGACAGATTCTTCATAAGCATTCTCCGGGCGGTAATACCTTGTGGGTATACGGGTAAGACTGATTTGGGAACTTAAGTTTGTTTTCATATTTATTATTTTAACTTTTAAAAAGATTAAGTAGCAAAGATAGTTTTTTATATAATAATTTAACTGTTTTGGGTATTTAATTCAGGGCAACCGCGCCAAAATAATCTATGTTGTCTTTGCCTGCTTCTACTTTAACCCATTACACAGGCTTGTCTGGCGCTATCTTTCAGCTTTCAGCCGGTTTATAAGCGCTTGCGTATGAACGACTATG
>JAITRG010000257.1 GCA_031288515.1 Tannerellaceae bacterium | reverse complement strand
TGGCGTTTTGGACGAGCTGTTTGGTATTGTCGTCCAGCTGGCCGGTATTGATCAGTACTTCCGCCAATTCGCGGTTAAGCTGCCCGGCGGAATCTACCAGATCGGGAAATACTTCGAGTAACCCGCCGTATTCTTCCTTTTTCTTTTTCCCGCCGAAAATCCCGATCAGGCCGCCGATAATGGCGCCCGCGGCGGCCCCGACTGCCGTTCCTATGGGGCCGACGACCGTTCCTATGGCGGCTCCCATCAATGCCGCGCCGCCAATACCTGCGGCGGCTCCTGCGGCGGCTCCTTTCCCTACGTTCCCCCAGTCGATCGCATTGCTCAGGTCTATCTTCGCCTTGCCATCGGAGAGCTTCCCGATTGCCTCGTAGTATTTATCGGTGGCGTCGGTAGCCGCCTTGAAGCCGTCTTTAATCTTTTCGGCATAATCCGTCAGGAACCCGGAACCGGACATTTCGCTTTGCGTGCGGAGTTGTTCGTTCAAAGCGAGCGCGTATTCATGCGCCATGGCGATAGCGTTTTGGTAGAACTCTTTTTCCGCATCCTTGCGCTTGGCGGCGGCAGAAGTAACCATATTGATAATATCGACTATTCCCGCAATGGCATTGGAAGCCTGTCCGGCATAATCAGAAATTGATTTGTTTTCTTTGTTTATGAACTCAAATCCTTCCGATATTGAATCAACGGCATTTTCAAAACTACTGAAAACTTCGCCAATTTCGCCATCAAGCTTACCCAGCGCGCCGGCTATCTTTTGGAACGATGACAGGAGTTCCTGTATATTCTCAACCGGTATCCGCGACAGTTCGGCGTTTAGCTCTTCCAGTTCCTGTTCAGCCGCTTTTATGTCGCCGGCCAATTCGCCGGTGGGCGTTTCGGCGTACTGTTCGTACAGCAGCCGGAGGGTTTCCGTCAGCGCCCGTTTCTGTTCGCGCAGTTCCTTTTCGCGGGCGGTGGCGCGGAAGAGGTAGACGTCTTTGTCCAGCCTGATACGCCGGGTGGCAATCTCCGTTTCGAATCGGATCGTTTCGGCGGCGTGTTCGCGGTTGGCCTTGTTGATTTCCTTTTGCCGGTTTTCTTCCAGCGCGGCCAGTATTGCCGCGTTGCCTTTGGCGGCTTTCACCTCTTCGTCGTAGCGTTTGTTTATGTCCGCCAGGCGTTTTTCATGCTCCGAAGCGAACTCGAGGCGTAGCGCCTCCAGTTGTTCGTCGGCGGACTTCGCGATTTCGTCCAGTCCTTTCGTCTGCGCCTCCAGCGCGGCGTCCGTCAGTTCCTTTACCTGCTTTTTAACGTCTTCCGGACGCAATCCTTCCGGGAGGGTATTCAGGTCGAACGCGGCGAAGTCAAAGCCCTTATCATCGCCGTTCTTTTTGATATACATCCGTTTGGCCGCCTCCTGCTGTTCCTTGGCCATTTTTGTTTCGTGTTCCTGTGTGGCCAACAGTTCTTTCCGGTAGTTCAGATCGAGCAGTTTCAGGCGTTTTTCGAAGCTGTCGTCTTCCTGTTTGAGCAGCTTCTGTTCTGTCTCCAATTCCGCCTTCAGTCGCTCGTTGCCTATCTCCGTTTGTTTGTTCAGGAGCCACCCTTCGGCTTCAATTCGTTTCTGCTGTTTGTCGTCGGCGGATTTTGCGGCTTTTTTATCAATACCCGTTAAGAGTTGCAGCCTTTTTTCTGCTTCCTGAAGCTCTTTCTCCTTTGCCTCTATCGCTGTTTCGAGTTGGCCTGCTTCGACTGGCGTTTTTCCGTTGCGCAGGTCTGCTAATTGCTGCTTAAAATCGGATACGGCTTTGGTAGCAGCCTCTATTTTATCCTTTATATTGTCGTATTGCTTTTCTTCCGGGGTGGGGTTGCCGTTATTTGTTCCACCGTCAGATATACCAAATTTTATTTTTGCTTTTTTATCTAAATGATCTGCTAATTGTTGGGCATCAATAATATTTTGAATATACCCCTCTACGTCTCTATTCGTGATATCGAACAATCCTCCACCTTTGCCCGCCACTTTATCTAAAGCGGCTTTTGTTTCAGCGTCTAATTCTTTGCCGTCAAAAATAGCTTCCCGTATTTTAGTATAGTATTTTGAGCCGGCTTCGTCTCCAAGCTTGTTAATTAATCTATCTTGGATTTTACCAAGATTCTTAGACATGACCTCATCAAGGTTATCGGATTCTGATTGCTTGAACTTTTCATATTGTCTTGCATCAAAAGACGCTTGTATAGACTTTGAGAGGCTTTGGTATAGCAAATCCAAAGAGCCTACACGCTCTATTTCTTCATCAAGCCCCTGCCTGTATTTTCCGAATTTATTTACAATTTCATTCTTTATATCATTAAATTCTTTTGTACCCCTTGTGCATCCATTGAGGGACCCCTTTAATCTTGACAATTCTCGTTGTTCCGACAGGGCGTTTTTTTCAGATTCAGCAACTGCATCATTAAGGCGTTTTTGCGCTTTCTCGGCCTCTGTCTGATAGGTAACGAGCTTATAAATCCCATAGGCTAAAGCAGCCACGGCAGCAGCAGCTAATATATAGGGATTTGGCAACATGGCGGCAGTTACCTTCTTTATTGAGTTTACGAGGTTTAATTTAGCCATCGCGAGCGCTTTCGTCGTTGCGGCCTCCTTAACCATCGCCGCAGTTGCGCCTTTCCGTAAGGCTTGCTCTACAAGCATCTGTTCCTGAACGAACAGATTAAATGCAAGCCTTTGTTTTTCTACCGTCGTTATCACTATCAAAGCAACTTTGTACGCTCCATAGGCGGCAACCAATTCGAGTATCGTTTTGCCAACCTTCTCGTAGTTCTCAACGAGCGCAGAAGCCTCGCCTATTGCAGAGTAGATAATCCCTTCGCTTGCCTGCCCGATGTTGTTGAACATTAACTGTATCGAATCTTGCAATTTCGATATTTGGCCGGCGACGGAAGCGCTCTGCGCCTCCATCATGTTGTAGAACTTGCCGCCTTCGCCGGACATGCTTTTGAATGCCTGTTCTACAAGGCGGAACCCGATTTCCCCGGCTTCCGCCATTTCGTAAATTTCGTTTTTCGTTTTCCCCAATTGCTTACCCAGTTCTTCCACAACAGGAATACCGGCCATAGCAAAGTCGTTGATTTCCCTTTGCTGCAACTTGCCAAGGGCGGCTACCTGCCCATAGTTGATGGCGATTCGTGAGAGGGGAACCGATACGCCGGCTGCCACATCCCCCAGTGCCTTTACCGTATCGACGGCCTCTTCCGCGGCGATCCCCATGGCGATAAGCTGTTTGGTATTGTCGACCACCTCGGTTAAGGTGAAAGGGGTAGAAAGGGCCAGCCGTTTGATGTCCGCCATCATAGCGTCGGCTTTCCCCTTGCTTCCGAGCATCGTCTCGAAGGCTATTTCAATCTGTTGGATTTCGCCGCGTACATCTATGATTTTTTTGGTAAATTCAATAAGAGCGGCCGTTCCCCCTATGGCGGCGAAAGCCTTTGTCAAGGTGCTTGCGCTTGTGGCTGCCCCATTGTATTGATCAGACATTTCCCTTGCCTCGTTTCCCGCCCTCTGGAATTCATAGATTACGGGACGGAGTGATTCATAAAGTTTGTGGTGTTCTTTCTGGAGCGTTTTCAGGTGTTTCTCCTGCTCCTTTGCGCCCACTTTATCTCCCGCGGCATAAAAGTCCTTTATGGACTTCCTGACTTCGTCCATCTTCGCTTTCAACTTAGAGAGCTCCTCGAGGTTCTTTATCTGAATGTCTAACGCTAATCCTGCCATCTTTTACGGTAAAATATAAATTACCCAAACCTCTCCCTGATTTCCCTTTCCACGAGCAGAAACCCGCTTGTCGTGACATTGAATCCCATTCCTTCAACGAAGGAGGCGTATTCCATGCCGTTGCCTACGATAAATTCCAGTCCTTTCCCGGTCTTGAGCCGGTCGAACATAGTGCCTGTAGGGTTCGGTTTCCCGTTGGGAAGTTCGCCGATATTCCCATCTACCGAAACGCCGTCCCGGTAAATCCTGTACGAATGGGCATTTCGCAGGCTGGCGGACTGATCCTGATAGTTTCCGCTTTCCTTTGCTCTTGTAATATAGTTTTCGCCAATATTGTGTAACTCAAATATGGCTGCCTGATACAGCCTTTCGGTCGCTTCGTTTGCTTCCCGGTCGAAGTCGCCCATGTTTATATTTATGTTTATATTCATATTCCCCGTTTTCTTTTTAGCATTTCTTTTCCCGACAGCGTTTCCGTTTCTTCCGCTTTGCCGCTTTCCGAATAGTCTACCCTGATTTTATCGTGCTGCATAAAAAGGAGAAGGACATACGGAGCGTGCATGACTTCGTTATATGTCATTCCCAATGTTTCCATGAAAGAGGCTATTTGCCCGATCAGCGTGTTTCCTCCGATGACTTTTGTTTTGCCATCGTTTTTGTTATATCCATGGCTAACCGGGCAGATTTGAAAAAACTCTTTCCGGTTACAAGGGAAATTGTTTCAATAAAGGCAAGTCCCCGCTCTGCATCGGTCGCATGAGAAAAAGCCCGGCAAAGCTCCCGGTGCCTGAACCTCCGGACGACGCCAGCTCCCGTATCCCCGATAACGGCATAAGCGATGGCCGAATCGATATATTTGGACTGTTCGACAGACCTTGCGATCATGTCTATATATCTGTCGCCCTCCTTCAGGTTTATTTCTGAAAGCGGTTTGAGCATACGCGCCAGTACGCAGGTGGCGGGTGCGGAAACGGTATAGAATTTACCTCCCATACAGATGACTTTTTTCAGTTCCCCTGATAGCGATTCGGAAACAATGCCTGCTAATTCATTCATATGACTTTTCCTTTAAAATATAACGGGCGCATCCGTTCATGAAAAAGGGGTGCGCCCGTCTGGTTTTTCTGTTGGCGTACGATATTATGCCTCCGGGATAATCTCGGAAGCGTCAAACCATCCTTCGGACGCCAATCCGTCTACTCCGGTATCCATAGCGACGGCCGAAAGCAACAGGGCGATAAGCTTACTCTCTACCATCCCCCCGCGTGCCGTAATGATCGCTTTCGGGAAGACGATATACGTATCGTCTTTTGTAACGGCAATGAGCGTTTTATAGACAAGTCCGGGCGTTTCCGGTCGGGTCCAGGCAGTAGCGGTGGCCGTCCCGCCCTGCAAATCCGCTTTGGTCTGGTAGTCGTACTGCCCTATGGAGAAGTTTACGCTTACAGCGCCGGGCGTGGAATCACGGTAGTACACTTTCCCGTTCAGTTGGTTGAGATAGTCGGTAACGGAAGGTTCCGCTTCCTCGTATGTCCAGGTTGTCGCATGTACGTTTTTGATTTCTTTTGTCGTTCCGCTTTTAAGAATAACATCAATGGCCGAACCTGTCAATGTCCCCGTTGTCATTTGCGGGGCATAAAATATTTTTTTGATATCAACAATAGTTTTCATTTGTTTATAACTTTGTGTTAACTGCTTCAAATCTTAATCTTACGTTCAGGAAATGGCTCCAGGTGTCCGGGTCGCTTTCCTGAACAATGTCTTCAAGTTTATAGGTATAGACTTCCTCTCCGTATGTCCCGTATACGCCGCTCCTGAAAGCGCGGATACATTCGTTTTCGAGCTGGTTAAGACGCTTCCCTCCGGGTTTATAATACCTGCTTCCCTTCGGCCTGTTAATCTTATCGTCGGGAACGTATACGCATATCCGTGGAAAGGCCCGGCTGATCGGCCCGTTATCCATGCCTCCGGGGAGAACGATAACAATCCTTTCCGCAACGCTTGTTTCAGTTACCGGCGCATGCCCGTCCTTTTCTATCTCGGCAATCATGCCGAGCGCAGGATTAGCCTTTACGTCGCGCAGGAGAATGTTCTTTATGTCGCCCGTTGAAATCATAGATAGATCGTTGTGTATTCCGATTGTCCGACAAACGACATTCCGCCGGTGTGCCTGACGTCGGCAATAGCTCCCGCCCCCCTGACCGTTACGCCGTCCGCTTCCGTAACTTCTACTTCCATGCCCGTCTTCAGGTCGTTCCTCCGGTCTGTGTTCACGTAATACCTTACGTCTATCCCCATACCGGCGTATCCTTTT
>JAITRG010000137.1 GCA_031288515.1 Tannerellaceae bacterium | reverse complement strand
TTCTTTGCGGGAAAAACGTTGGCAATACAGTCAATATCGCCGGCAGGGTCAAGTTCGGCGGTATGCGTGAGGGATAGCAGCGGAAAGCCCGGAGGGAGCCGCAGGCGAGCGAGGACTTGCAGCGGGTGGCGCGTTCCCCTGTCTTTGCGTGAGGGATAGCAGCGGAAAGCCCGGAGGGAGGCGGAGGCGAGCGAGGACTTGCAGCGGATAGCCCGACCCGACCGGAGGGAGGGGCACGCCCTCCCCCTCTCCCTGTGGCTTAACGGGGGGGCGCTGGATTACAGTTGTTTCATACCGTTGGGAAGACTGAAAAACGGCAGGGCGGCTTCGGTGAACCATAACTGCGTTGCGGGGCGGTTGCGCTGTCTGGGGAAACAGCCTTAATCGGCAGGGCATGGGTGCGGAAGTTTGTTCAGTAGAAAAGCGGGAGTTTTGCTTCTCTGCCGGAATTCGGCGAAGCTCCAGACGGGAGTTTTGCTCTCCGCATGAATCAGGCGAAGCTCGAAACATAAGTTTTGCTCTCTGCCGGAATTCGGCGAAGCTCCAGGCGGGAATTTTGCTCTCTGCCGGAATTCGGCGAAGCTTGGAACGAAATATAGATGCGGATGAAAGGGTTACTTTCGGTATGTCGTATTATCTTTGCAGTGATTAATTAATTATATCATGAGAAAAAGTAACTACGATAAAAGCCCGGCTACCGACGTTGACGGGGCGCTGTGGAAAGGCTGGGCGGCTGTGATCGAAAAGCTGAAAGAGGTCTCTTCGGCAGTGGGCGATACGGGGCGGCATATCATCGCGGCAGAATATTACCACGGCGTATATGCCGGCGAAGTGTCCGCCTGCCTGAAGCGCCTGCGGCCTTCCCTCCATATCGATATGCAAACCCTTTTTAAAGCTCCTTCCGCTGTCGAGGCAATGACGGCGCCTTATATGACGGCCGACGTCCTGTTCGGACGGCGCGCCTTTTTTACCTATGCCGATTATCTGGATGAAGAGAAAGTCCTGGCTTGCAGGAGACAGATAGAGCGAACGAAGGGCGTCGTCCTCATTACCGGGCATGGAGCCGCCGAATTTTGTCCCTCGCCTCATACATTATTGTATATGGATATCGCGCGGTGGGAAATTCAGCGCCGTTTCCGCCGTAAAGAGATAAACGGCCTGGGGGTGGCGAACAGGAACGACCCGCCTTCTATCCATTATAAACGGGGCTATTTTATAGACTGGATCGTGTGCGATACGCTCAAGAGGGAACGGCTGCCTCGTGTAGACTACTGGATAGACACGCACCGGAGCGAACCTAAGATGATTGCCGGGCAAACGATGCGGGAAGGCCTGGAGAAGACGGCACGCAAACCGTTTCGCACAGTCCCTTTCTTCGACCCGGCTCCCTGGGGAGGGCAGTGGATGAAGGAGGTATGCGGCCTCGACCGGGAAGCCGTCAACTACGGCTGGTGCTTCGATTGCGTCCCCGAAGAAAACAGCCTCTGCCTGCGCGTCTGCGGCGAACTGTTTGAAATGTCTGCCGGCAACCTGCTTTTACACCAGGCGCGCCAGGTATTGGGCGGCCCGGTAGAAGCCCGCTTCGGATACGACTTCCCCATCCGTTTTGATTTCCTCGATACGGTGGAAGGGGGGAACCTGAGCCTGCAGGTGCATCCCACCAACCAGTATATCCGCGATACCTTCGGTATGTATTACACGCAGGACGAAAGTTATTACCTGCTGGATGCGTCTGAAGGCGCAACCGTGTATCTGGGACTGAAGACAGGCGTCGCCCCCGAAGAAATGATCCGGGAGCTGAACGAATCGCACGAAACGGGGAAACCTTTCGCCGCCGCGAAGTATGTAAATCAATGGCCTGCCCGGAAGCACGACCATTTCCTCATTCCGGCGGGAACCGTCCACTGTTCGGGAGCCGGGGCGATGGTGCTGGAAATCAGCGCTACCCCCAGCCTGTTCACTTTTAAACTGTGGGACTGGGGGCGGCTGGGACTGGACGGCCTTCCCCGTCCGATTAATATTGAGCATGGCTCGCATGTAATTCAGTGGGAGCGGCAAACCGGATTCGTACAGCAACAGTTAGTGAACCGCATAACTCCCCTGGCCGAAGGCGACGGATGGAAAGAAGAGCGCACAGGCCTGCACGAAAATGAATTTATAGAAACCCGCCGCTACTGGTTTACAAAAAAAATACCGCTTCAGACCGCCGGCAGCGTAAACGTATTGAACCTGATAGAGGGCGACGAGATAGTTATTGAAAGCCCGGCGCAGTCGTTCGAATCTTTTGTCGTACATTACGCCGAAACGTTCATCATTCCGGCCTGCGCAGGCGAATATACCATACGCCCCGGCGATTCTTCACGGAGCAAACGGTGCGGAGTGATTAAAGCGTCGGTTAGATATTAAAATAACCTTCTAATAAAAAACAATCATGGAAAACATCAGATTAGACCGCGAATTTGCAAAGTGTACCGAAGAATGGGGATGGAAATACCACCATATGGGCGTTCCGACAGAAGAAAAGATGCCGGATGAGAGATATATTCCTCAATTTAAGCTGTATGTATCGGGGTTTCCCACAAGTCCTTTCGGCATTGAATGGATGCGGTATGAAGCAGACAGTCCTGTTCATCCTCTGATTCAAAAAGTACCACACCCGGCATTTGTTGTGAAAGACCTGGATTGCGAACTTGCGAACCGGGATTTAAAGATACTCGCCGCGCCGAACTTTCCGTCGGGGGGTCTTCGGGTCGCAATGATCGAGCACAACGGCGCTCCGGTTGAATTAATGGAGTTTGAAAGCTGATTGTATGAAAATAAAAATGAAACGAATTGTTTTAATCATACTTGCATTTGGGCTTTTTACAATCGCATCAAACGCGCAGACAGTTGGGTTTAACCACAAGACAGGAAAATATCTTGAAGTTGACGGCGCAAATATATACTGCGAAGAGATAGAAAACGCAGGGAAACCAACGCTGCTTTTTCTGCACGGCGGGTTTGGAAATATCGAAGATTTTAATTCCATCCTGCCAATGTTTGCCGATGATTACCATATCGCAGGTATTGACAGTCGCGGACACGGAAAGTCTACTTTGGGGACAGGCAAACTGACGTACAAGCGATTGCAACTCGACGTTGAAGCGGTTGTAAACCATTTACAACTGAAAGACATTGATATTATCGGTTTTAGCGATGGCGGAATCATAGCTTATCGACTTGCCGCGGCAAACAGAATTCCTGTACGAAAGATTGTTACTGTCGGCGCGACGTGGAGTTTGTCCGATGCGGAACTTGTGGGAGAAATAATGGATGATCTGGCGCCTGACGTTTGGAAAGCGATAGTTGATTCTTATCAACTGCACAATCCCGAACCCGACGTCGACCGACCTGTGGAACGTATAGTTGAGATGTGGACGGACAAAACCGAAGACGGATACCCGCTTGAAAGCGTTGAAAATATTACTGTTCCGACACTGATTATTCGAGGTAATGATGATAATTCGTTTCCTCTTGAAAGCGCTGTTGAACTTGCAGCTAAAATAAAAAAATCCGCGCTTTTCAACATTCCGTTTGCGCCTCACGATGCACATAATAAATATCCGCAATTTTTTGAGGCGGTGACAAAGGAGTTTTTGAATAAACGCGAAGAATGCGGAAGAAAAAGCCCGTGGACGGCCGCCGATAAAGCGCTGGCCGGACAAATCCTTCAGGATACGCTCATGAACAGGGTAGAGGCCATGGCCCTCGAAGTAATAAAAGGCGGCTTCAATGCCGGCGACGGTTATGGAGAGGTATGGATACGCGACTATAATACCTTTATTGAAGCCGCCATGCAGGTAATGCCCGACGAACAGATACAGGAGAATCTGCTCGCCTTCTTCCGTTTTCAGGGGCCGGACGGCGACATACCGGACGGCTTTATCAATAGTAATAACGTGCCTCGAAGCGAAGACGGCTATTACCGCTTTTCGGAACTCGAGCCACGCTGCGCCGCTCATAAAAACACCGTGGAGACCGATCAGGAATCTTCCCTCGTACAAGCCGTATACCGATACGTTGCCAAAAGCGGCAACAGGGCATTCCTCCGGCAGGAAGTAGGCGGCATAACCGTTCTCAACCGCCTGGAAAAGTCTTTGCTATACCTCCTGCGTCACCGCTTCGACGCGGCGCACGGCCTGCTGTGGGGGGCAACCACCGCAGACTGGGGCGACGTGCAGCCGGAACATCCCTGGGGCGTAGCGCTGGACGAACATTCGCATCCCTGCCTGGATATTTATGATAATGCCTTCTTCATCATTGCAATCAATCATTTTATAATCCTGACAGAAGATGAAGAAAACAAAAAATACTGGGCAGGCATACGCAATGATGTAATAAAGAATGTAAAAGCGCATCTTTGGGATAGCCGGCGGCAAAAGTTTATCCCGCATGTATACCTGGACGGTTCTCCTTTCCCCGAAGACTTTGACGAATCCGCCATTTACTATCATGGCGGTACGGCCATGGCTATCGAAGCCGGACTTCTGTCGCACGAAGAGATAGCGACGGCAAACGCCGCCATGCTGGCTAACGTAAAAGCCTCCGGCGCCCCTACAATCGGACTGACCGTATACCCCCCTTATCCCGAAGGCTTCTTCCTGCACAAAGGAATGTATCCCTATGGATACCAGAACGGAGGAGACTGGACTTGGTTCGGCGGGCGGATGATCCGGCAATTAGCCTGTCACGGCTTCGCCCGCGAAGCTTATGACGAAATCTATCCGATGCTGGAACGTGTAGTAAAAAACAACGGTTTCTACGAATGGTACACCCGCGACGGCCAGCCCGCCGGATCCGGAGCCTTCCGCGGAGAAGCCGGCGTATTATACAAAGCTATAGAAGACTTAAGACGCTGGGCCCGTCTGGTAAAACAATAAAGCAATGAACTGCCATACTATCTATCGGAATGATAAACGAATTGTAATGACGCTCGACGCCGGAGGTACAAACTTTGTCTTTTCGGCAATGCGGGGAGGGGAGGAAATTGCCGTTCCGGTATGTTTGCCGGCAAATGCGGCGGATAAAGGCGCCTGCCTCTGTAACCTGAAGGAAGGTTTCCACCGGATACGGAAAAGTTTGCCTGAACCGCCGGTTGCGATTAGTTTTGCTTTTCCCGGCCCGGCCGATTATCCGGCAGGGATTATCGGCAACCTTCCGAACTTCCCTTCTTTTCGGGGAGGCGTTGCCCTCGGTCCTTACCTGCAGGAGATATTCGGTATTCCTGTCTTTATAAATAATGACGGCAACCTCTTTGCTTACGGAGAAGCGTTAACCGGCGTATTGCCCGCAATCAATCGCCGCCTGAAAGAGGCCGGAAGTATCAAACAATATAAAAACCTGCTTGGCGTAACATTAGGGACAGGTTTCGGTTGCGGGGCCGTACTGGATGGAAATCTCCTGCAGGGAGACAACGCAGCCGGCGGCGATATCTGGTGCTTTCGCAACAAAAAATATCCGCAATATATCGTAGAAGAGAGCGTAAGCATACGAG
>JAITRG010000071.1 GCA_031288515.1 Tannerellaceae bacterium | reverse complement strand
TACCATTGTTGCCATTCGTCAATCGTGTGCGGCTGACATTCGCGTATCAAAGCCATTACTGCGCCAACTTTGTCTGGTCGCGAAAGTTGATACGTCTGACATGCGTAATTGAGGACTTTTTCTTTTTTGCCGAAATCGAGGGAATGTTTTTGTTTATTATTCATAAATCTATTTAATCTTCATATTCAGGGAAACGGTATAAGTCATTTATGTTTCTTAAATCCTGCCTTCCTTCTTGTATTCCACCAATAGAAACAATCAAGATTTTATTTGGCGTGTTATCTATTTGATCAACATAACTAAAATAATTATCTTTATTTTTCTTTTCATCATTATCTCCATGTGCAAAATAGTTTTTTGCATCCCATAAATTCTCACATTTCTTATACTTTGATGAATTTTCACTACTTAACATGTTGAAGATTAAGAAAACAGACAGGGGCATTTGAGGAGAATCAGAAAATTTATATCTATCCTTGCATATCGTTTTATTTTTTTTCTCTTTATCATCGAAATATATCTCATCCGCTTGCAATACTAATGGCGATGATGTTTGTTTCGTATTCATATCATAAAAACAATAATATGCTCCTTCCTTTCCATATTGTAGCAACGTATTGTATTGTTCAATATCAATACGTACATTTTTGCCAATCTTTTTTGCTTGAAAAATTGCTGCTTTGACTTCTTCCGGATAATCAGGAAGGTTGATATGAAATACTATTCCGAAATCTGCACCAGTTGTTCTCTCCCTTTTGTTTGATGACAAGTCTGCATAATGGAAATCAAGAATGACATTTTCATTATACATTTCAAATGCTTTCTCCTGAAAGGATTTTTTGACAATGTTTAATGCCGATAAATATTCGGACATTAGATGGCCAGTAAGTCTTTCTTCATGACTGTTTTGAGGAATAAAATTATGAATAAATCTTGCTTCTGCATAAACAAATGCTTTAAAAAGGATAAAAAACAATGAATTTTCAAAGATGTCGTCAGATTTTATCAACTTTCTTAATAAAGAAAGTTGAGGCTTTATTTCCATACAATGAAAGCAATGTCTAAACAGTTTGTGATTATACAAGTGTTCAAATACATATCTTCCTTGTTCTGAAAAATAAGGTACTAAACCGGATTTTTCGTGCAGCGTTTTATTTATTTCTTTCTCAATTTCTACTAAAAAAGTTTCCATAAATTATATTTTTAAGAATTTCTCTTTATACTTAAACTCCAGTTCGCTATCTACTTCCGCCAGTCCTGCCTTCAGCAGATGCGCATTAACAAACGTCTTATTTTCGAGATACAGATACGCCAGCACATGATTTTCGCTGTCGTATTTTAGTTCGTCATGGCGCAGGAAAACACGTTTACCTTTCAGTTTTTCGCGCAGAAATTCGGTTGCTTTTCCGTTGATTGCCGGATTTTGTTTGACGCCGATCAAGCGAATTACCAAATCATTGTTTAACCGTATCAGTTCGGGACTGATGATTTCCTTTACCGTGAAATATTCTTCGCGTTTGCCTGTGCTGTCGGCGTCTATTTTCGAGCCGTACTGGAGTTTCTTTACGTCAATTTTCCTGTCGAGTTTATGCGTATCCACAAACCGATAGGGCAGTTGCGCCGTTTTTTCTTCAAAATCGGCAACAATTCCGGTTTGTTCGACAATTTCGATTTGCACCTGCGAGAAAGCGTCGTTTCCTCCGATTCGTTCCTTAATAAGCGGGATAAATTCGGGATTAATTTCGTAACCTGCCGAATTTCGCCCCAGTTTCTTTGCCGCCGAAGCCGTTGTGCCGCTGCCCATGAAAGGGTCTAAAACCGTTTCGCCGGGAAAAGAAAACATTTTTATCAACCGCGCCGGCAATTCTTCGGGAAACATCGCCAAATGCCTGTCCTGCTTTGCGCCGTTGAAATACCAGTGACCGTTGAAATAAGTGTTCCATTCTTCGTTGGTCATTGCCGAATTTGCTTTTTGCGCTTCGGTCGGTTTCGGAGCGTTTCCCTGTTTTTTGAAAAGCAAAATATACTCAAAATCCAATTTTACAATACCGTTGCGCGGATACGGAAAACTGCCCATCACCGCGCCGCCGCCCGACGTATTCATTGTAGTGGATTTCTGCCAGATAATCTGACCCATAAAATCGAAACCGGCGATTTCGCAAAACTTGATGATTTCGGCGTGAATGGGAATGACCTTATACCGTCCGTAATAGACGGAACGCGCAAACTGGTCGCCAATATTGACGCACAGGCGACAACCGTCGTGCAATACGCGAAAACATTCTGCCCATACCAGATTCAGGTTGTTGATATAACTTTCGTAACTGTCGTTGAAGCCGATTTGCTTGTCGGCGCCGTAATCTTTCAGTTGCCAGTATGGTGGCGAAGTGACAATCAAATGAACGGACTTGTCTGCAAGTTCGTTCATTTGCCGGCTGTCGCCATTGATTATCGTATGTTTTGTGTTCATATCGCACTAACTTTTTGAATTACAAAGGTACAGTTTTTTCAAGGATAAATCTACAGGAATCCCCTAACGGAACATAAGCAGTTTCGGCAAAAAGATAATTGCGCCTGTGATGGCGGCGGCGATGGAGATGAAGAGGACGGCGGCGGCGGACAGGTCTTTTACCTGCTTGATTGTTTCGTGGTAGCCGGGGGAGACGGCGTCGGCCAGACGTTCTATGGCTGTATTGAGCGCTTCGGCTGTAAATACGGCGCCGGTTACTGTCACAACGGCTATCCATTCGGCGGAAGATAAATCAAACAGGAATCCTGCCGCTACGGCTATAACCGCGGCTATACTGTGTATCCGGGCATTTGGCTCGGCCAGTAATGTTTTTATTCCGTTGAAAGCGTACCGGAAGCTTTCAAGCCTTTTGCGGAATGTAAATCCTTCGTTTTTCATACGTATGCTGTTAGTAGTAGCGCTGCAAAGGTAGAAAAATAAAAACAAAACCGGACACAGTGTCCGCTATCGGACACCTCCCTGTATGCCGAACAACAAGGGTATCAAGCCTGTAAGTCTTTGGCATAGCTTTTGCCCCATGTGAGGAAAACGGATATACTGAAATGAAGAAGTTTTACCTGACAACCGCATGCCTTTTCTTCGCTGCGGCCATCCTCCCGGCTGATGAGCCGGAGAATACCATACAACTTACCTTAAAGGAGGCGATCGCTATCGCGCAGGCCCAGTCGGTAGACGCTGCCATGGCCCTCAACGAATGGAAGACGGCTTACTGGGAGTATCGTACGCATCAGGCGGAGCAGCTTCCGGAGGTTAACTTTACCGGCACGCTGCCTTCTTATACGAATAGCTACAGTCCGTACCAGGAGTCGGACGGTTCGTATACCTACGTTCAGAGTAACTGGTTGGGGCTGAACGGGAAAATATCCATCGACCAGAACGTCCCGCTTACCGGGGGCAAACTGTCGCTCAATACGTCCCTCGATTTTACCCGCCAGCTTGGAGGGAAGGTGTACAATGAGTTTATGAGTATTCCCGCAGGCATAACCTTTACCCAGCCTGTCTTTGGCGTGAACGGCCTGAAGTGGAAACGGCGCATCGAACCTGTCCGCTACAAAGAAGCAAAGGCCGCCTGCGCAGAGCGTATGGAAGGCGTAACCCTTACGGCTATCGCTTACTTCTTTAACCTGCTGCATGCAAAGGAGAACCTCGGGATAGCCATGCAGAACCTCAGGAATGCCGGCCAGCTTTACGAAATAGCCGTTGCCAAACGCCGGATAGGCCATATCTCCGAAAGCGAGTTGATGCAGCTCAACCTGGGCGCCCTGCAAGCCAGAGGTATCGTTACCGAGGCGCAGTCCAACCTGAACGCACGGATGTTCCAGCTCCGGTCGTTCCTCGGTTTGAGCGAGAACGATATGATAGAGCCTGTCCTTCCCGAATGGGCGCCGCCGCTAAGGATGCAGTACCGGGAGGTATTGGAAAAGGCGCAGGAGAACAACTCTTTCGCCAAAAACATCATCCGGCGCCAGCTTGAAGCCGACTACGCCGTAGCGACAGCCAAAGGCAACCTGCGAAGCATCAGCCTCTATGCCTCCATAGGCTATACCGGCAAAGACATGACAATGGATAAAGCGTACAACCGCCTCCGCAGCAATCAGATTGTAGAAGTAGGGGTAAACATACCGCTGATAGACTGGGGAAAGCGCAAAGGTAAAGTGAAAGTAGCCGAATCAAACCGCGAAGTCGTCCTGTCCGGAACCCGCCGGGAGCAGATGAATTTCAACCAGGACATATTCCTCCTGACAGAGAATTTCAACAACCAGGCCGGACAGCTTGAAATAGCCCGCCAGGCCGACGTCATAGCCGCCAGACGCTACAATATGTCTATTGAAACTTTTATGACAGGCAAAATCAATATCCTCGACCTGAACGACGCGCAGAAATCCAAAGACGAAGCCAAGCTCAAGCACATAGAAGAACTCTATAAATACTGGAACTATTATTACAACATCCGCAGCGTCACCCTCTACGATTTCCAGACAGGCGCCAACCTTGAACCCCCAACCCTCTATCCGTAAGCCCGGAGAGCCCAGAGAGAACAGGGCGTGCAGAGAGAACAGGGCGTGCCCCTCCCCTCCGGTCGGGTCGGGCTGTCCGCTGCAAGTCCTCGCTCGGCTGCGCCTCCCTCCGGGCTTTCCGCTGCCATCCCTCACGCAAAGACCGGGCGTTTATATGAATAACCGCCGCCGGCTAATGAGATACGATAATCTTTTGAA
>JAITRG010000051.1 GCA_031288515.1 Tannerellaceae bacterium | reverse complement strand
ATTATCCGGCTTACCAAATTTTTTCTTGCTTTTTTACGTCGAACTCAGGTTTATAAGGAGTTGGAACGGATTTTACGGGCAAATGCCATAAACTTGAGTGTCGACAAGCTGTTAGGCATTGCCAGAACCATTACCACAATGAAAATCCGATTGCCTTTGAGCAACGAAACACTGACAAAAACAATGTTGTTAACTGCACGACACAAGTTAATCGCCAGGTTGTTCGATCCAGATTTTTGGCAAAATCTTGCTTAGGGTGTCGCATTGTCGAAGTCAGGAAAGAAGAGATACTGAACTCCTCCCCGACTGCTGGAAATCCGATAATCTCTCAAAAACAACTGAAAATCTCTGAAGCCTCTCTGAATGTTTCAGTCCAAGAAATCCTGCTTGGCAAATAATATCACGTGAAACAATATGGGATTTATCGGATGCTTACTATCAAATGATAGAACCTGTCAACAACTATTCCTTCTTTCATAATCCCCACACTGCATACGCTGGTGAGCCGTTCGTTGGCTATTTCAAAGCCTATGGCAGCAAAACTATCGCTGACGTCCTTAAAGTAGTTATTCTTCCGCTTCCCTGTAGTCATAACGATAGGTCATATATGAAGAAGAAGGAAAGTCTTTCGGGACTTTTTGTTTTACTTTGCCTGTGGTAGCCCATTCGGCGCCACGCAACAGAGTAACCTGAAAACCGGTACATTGCATCGCAGGGTTGTCTTCATAAGTAGAGCCGCAGTGACCAAGCATTGTATGGAATATACGGGCTTTACCGTAATCTACCGTAAAAAGCAAGGGCTCTTCCCTGCCCGAACCACCTGTTTCTTTATCAGACCAAGCCGTATAGAGTAATGTGCCGATGTTTGCAGGCCCACGCATGCGGTCGTACAATTCATCTTTTGCATGCGCCCAGCGATTCGGTAAACCGTTAACAATCGGATGTTCCGCATCACGGGCAGTAAGCATATATTCGTGCTGTTTCCCATGCGACCCTCCCATACCGATAGACGTATCTTTAATAAGATCGCCTTCGTGCCAGTAAGCATACGGGCCTGCATTTTCATTACGCCCTTCCCAGCCTCCTAAAGCGATAATCTTGTTGTATTCAAACCAGTTGGGAAAGGAGTTATCGGCTGCATGGTAAACAATTATACCTCCGCCGTTCTGAGCGTATTCGATGAAATTATTCTTCGTTTTTTCCGGCCACATATCGCCATTGTAATCTAATACAACAAGGGAATAGGGTTTGAAATCAATGATAAAGTTTGATAAATCCTGTCCTTTTTCGGGAGAGACAGCTAAATCAACTTTAAACAATCCCGAGTTTTCCAATATGTCTTTCAATACGATATGGCTCACTTGCCAGTTATGATTGTTTTGTCCGGTAATCAGCAACGCCTTGACAGGTTTCCGGGCGGATACCGTACAGGCCAACAGCAGGGTAGTTGCAATTAATAATAATTTTACAGGCACAAAGTTTTTCATATCATATCATTTTATGTTAGATAATATTTCATTTTGACAAATGTAGTAAATTAGATTGAATTTTATACTTTTGCATATAGAATTAAATCAAATTATGTCAAAATGAAACATATGCGCTACCTGCTGATAGCTATTTCTATTCTTTTCATTTCTATCCCAAACGCTAAAGCCGAAGGAGAATATATAGGAAGCGACTGGCGTGATAAAGGTATGTTGCTTGTTTATTCTCCTCGCTATTTCGGCCCAAGCGCTTTCCCTGTTCCTGAACTTAGAACAGCTTTGGTGCCTTCATGCTTTGAAGTTGAGCTACAAGGAAGATACCATTATTATACGGGCGATAAGACAACGGACCTGTTTGCGCGCCTGATGATACCTGTCGTTAAAAAGCGCGTTGGCGTAGAAATTACCGCCATCATAAAAGAAAAGTATAAACTCACTCCTGAAACCCGCGACGAGCGTAATGCAGTAGATATAGAATTACCTCCGCACGAATCTTATCAGGGCGATATAGTAATCAGCTCCTTGTTTCAGGTATTGCAAAGTGAAAAATGGGTGGATATTATGGCAAGCCTTGCTCTCAAGACGGCCAGCGGCGGACGTCTGTGCGACGCCCGCTTTACAGATGCCGTTACCTATTGGATGGATGTAACGGTAGGTAAGGATTTACTTAAAAATGAGCGTAAAACGGCTGTTTTACGTATGCAGGCAATGGTGGGGTTCTATTGTTGGATGACAAACGATATTATACACCGTCAGAATGACGCCACATCATTTAGCATAGGATTTACAGGTTTCTATCGCCATTTTACACTTTCATGTAACTTTTCCGGTTTTTACGGATATAAAAACAATGGAGACCGCCCACTTATTCTGCGTAATAATCTGACATACGAATTTAAAAAGAATCGTATGTCATTCCGGTACAATCATGGCATGAAAGATTATCTCTACGACAATTATTCGGTAGGGTATACCCGTTGCTTTTAAATGTGTTGGATTATTTCTACTCTCCTTTCTCGTATTTTTGTTTTATCTCCTCGCTGAGAATATCATTTCTTCCCCTTAATTCCTTGGTGGTGATCTAAAAAGTATGCTAATTCTACTTTAGGAATGCAAAATAAATAACTAATAACCTGAGTTCGGGATAAGGAGTTATAAGAAAAAGAGAATAAGAAAAAAAGGTATTGT